>JAYRLJ010000200.1:0-6114 GCA_041905305.1 Hylemonella sp.
TGCCACAGGTTGAACGCACGACCCTTCACATCGCCATCGTGCAGCGGTGTCTCGCTGCGACGGTACGCCACCAGCCCCAGCGTCAACGCCGTGACCAGGGCGCAGCCCATGGCCGGCGCCAGCGTGCGCAGGGCCGTCGGCTGCAGCACCAGTGCCATCAGCATCACCTGCAGGGCCGTGGACACGGTGGAGAACCAGGCCCCTGCCACACAGGCACCACGCAACTCCGGCTGCTTGGCGGCGCGAGCCCCCATGGCCGCGATGGTGGCGGTGCTGGAGACGAAACCCGCCACCAGGCCGGACAAGGGCATGCCCAGCCGCGCCCCGAACAGGCGCAGCGCCACGTGGCCCAGCGCCTGCACCGCCATGATCAGCACCACCAGCAGCCACACGGTGCGCGGGTTGACGCCAGCCAGCCAGGTGATGGACTGGTCAGGTGCCAGCGGCAGGATGATGAGCGCCGAGCCGGCCAGCACCAGGGCATCACGCAACTCCTGCTCCGACAACGTACGGGTGGAGAAATGTTGCAGCGGCTCGCGCGCGGCCAGCAGGCCGGCCACCACCACACCGCCCGCCGCCGCCACCGCCGGGTAGGGCACGGTCAGCACACCCAGCAGAAAGGTGACGAACAGCGCCATCTCGGTGGTCACACCCGGGTCGGGCGAGCGATCCTTGAGGTGCGACACCACCGCCAGTGCCGCCACGAACACCGCCGCGATGGCCGTGAGCCAGGGCTGGTCCAGCAATTGCACGCCGGCGCCGGCCAGCGCGACCAGCGTGAAGGTGCGGATGCCGGCAAAGTGCCGCGTCGGCCCGCGGCCCTTGCGGCGCTCGCGGTCAACGCCGATCAGCAGCCCCAGCCCCAGGGCCAGGCCCATGCTGGCCAGCGATGTGCCATCAATGACCACGACGCACCCTCCTGCTTGCAACGCACGCCACCGTGCACGAAAGATGCCCCAACCGGGAAACGCCTTGGAACCGGCTGGGCCGGGCCAACGGCGTTGCCCCCTTGAGGGGGGTGGCGGAGCGACACGCCGTGCGCGCAGCCTGGGGGTGCTTCATATCAGTGCCAACGGGGAAGCAGCTCGTCCTTGAGCTGGCCGCGCAGGACCTCGTAATCCGGCACGACCGAGCGCACCGTGTCCCAGAAGCGCGGGCTGTGATCCATCACGCGCAGATGGCTCAGCTCGTGCGCCACCACATAGTCGATCACCGACTGGTTGAAGTGGATCAGGCGCCAGTTCAGGCGGATGGCACCATCGCTGCGCGCGCTGCCCCAGCGCGTGCCAGCGCTGCTCAGGGACAGCTTGCGCCACTGCACCTGCAGTTGCGGCGCGAAATGGTTCAGGCGTGCGGTGAAGACGCGATGCGCCTGGCGCATCAGCCAAGCCTGCACCGCGTCGCGGATCTGCGCGTGCGTCGCGGTATGCGGCAGACCGATGTGCAGCGTCAGGCGCGGCACGCCGGCCAGCGTCAGGTTGGGTGCCTCGGCATCGGTGCGCAGCACCACCTCCACCCCTTCCGACTGCAGGCTGCCGCCCACCGTGGTGTAGGCGTGGCGCGGATCGAGCACCACGATGACCGTCTCCCCCAGAAAGGGAAACGTGGCGCCGTCCTGCCACGCGATGTGCGCCGAGGCCAGCCGCTGCTGGCGTTCGCGCGCTTCGCCCAGCTTGCGCACGATCCAGCGGGCCTTCTCCTGCAGCGCGGCCTCGACCTC
This sequence comes from Hylemonella sp., assembly GCA_041905305.1. GTDB lineage: Bacteria > Pseudomonadota > Gammaproteobacteria > Burkholderiales > Burkholderiaceae_C > Hylemonella. The sequence continues at coordinate 1,721 of JAYRLJ010000200.1, forward strand.
ATACAGCGGCACCCAGCGCGGCGCACTCACCACCAGGCCGTCCGCCCCCACGGCCATGCCGATGGTGCGGCGCTTGCCGCGCTTGAACTCGTAAGCCACCACCGCCTCGCACAACCGCGTCTCGCGGTTGGCGCGCGGGTGCGCAAAGTGTGCCGGCGTCATGACGCTGGCAATCGGCGCCGCCGGCACGGACGGCCCGATGAACTCACTCGCTACTGAATCAGGAGCTGCCGACGCAGACGGGACAGGCACTGGAGGCTGATTTGACTTGGATTTCTGCGGCGCGACAGCCTCCGGCACCGGTGCGCTGTCGAACAGATCGAGGGCAAGCTGCAGGAACCTCATGCCCACGACTCTACCGAAAATCACGAGCCTGGGGGTGTGCCATCAATACGCTTCGGGATCGAGGCGCCGCATCTCGGCTTCGATCCAGGCCTCGACTTCCTGCATCAGCTCGGCCGGCTCGCGCCCCTCGCTGGGAATGGGCTTGCCGATGGACACATCCACCACGCCCGGCACCTTGATGAAGGCCTTGCGTGGCCAGCATTTGGCCGAAGTCACAGCCACCGGAATCACCGGCGCCCCCGTGGCCACCGCCAGCCGCGTGCCACCGGTCTTGTACGTGCCTTGCTGGCCGCGCCGAATGCGCGTGCCTTCCGGGAACATGATGATCCATACGCCGCGCGCCAGCAGCTCCTGGCCCTGTGCCACCACCTTGGCAAAGGCCTGCGAGCCCTGCTTGCGGTCGATGTGGATCATGTCAAGCCGGCCCATGGCCCAGCCGAAGAATGGCACCTGCAGCAGTTCCCTCTTGAACACGTAGGCCAGCGGATGCGGCATCAGCGTCGGCATCAGGAAGGTCTCGAAGGTGGACTGGTGCTTGACCAGCAGGATGGCCGGGCTGGTCTCGCCCAGCGGCAGGTTCTCGTAGCCGCTGACGCGCACCTGGATGCCGAGGATCACGCGCGCACCGTCGATGGCCCAGCGCAACCAGCGCACCGCCATCCAGTACAGCGGATTGCCGCGCACGCGGATCGAGGCCAGCAGCATGATGATGGCCCACGGCATCACCGTGACCAGCATCCAGAGCGTATGAAGCAGAGAGCGAAGCAGGGACATGCGTGGTTCTTCGTCAGGCGGCGTTGTCGCGGGTCACCAGATAGTCGGCAAAGGCCAGCAGGTTCTCGTGCACGCGGGTGCCGGCGGGAAAGTTGTCGGGCAGGGGCTGGCCGCGCAGCGCCTCACCCTTGCCAGTGAGCACTAGGTGCGGCTCGCAGCCCACGCTGGCACCGGCAATCAGGTCGCGGGCGGTGTCGCCCACCGTGGGCACACCCTTGAGGTCGATGCCATAACGCTCGCCGATCTGCTCGAACAGCCCCGGCTGCGGCTTGCGGCAACGGCAGGCCTGGTCGGGCGCGTGCGGACAGTAGAAGATGGCCTCAACCCGGCCGCCGGCCGTGGCCAGCAGCTTGTGCATCTTGGCGTGCATGGCGTTGAGGGCTGCCACGTCAAACAGGCCGCGCCCCAGCCCCGACTGGTTGCTCGCCACCACCACATGCCAGCCGGCATGGTTCAGCTTGGCAATCGCCTCCAGTGCGCCAGGCAGCGGCTTCCACTCGGCCTCGGACTTGATGTACTCAAGGCTGTCTTCGTTGATGGTGCCGTCACGGTCGAGGATGACGAGCTTCATGTTGCTCATGACACCAGGCGGGACAGGTCGGCCACGCGGTTCATGGCGTCGTGCAGGCTCTTGAGCAGGCCCTGGCGGTTCAGGCGCAGGTCCATCTCCTCGGCATTCACCATCACGTCGTCGAAGAAGGCGTCCACCGGCGCGCGCAGCGCGGCCAGCGTCTTGAGTGAGGCGGTGTAGTCGCCGGCGTCGAACTGCGCGTTGGCCTGCGGCACCACTTGCTTCATGGCGGCGTACAGCGCCTGCTCGGCGGGCTCCTTCAACAGCACTTCGCTGACGTGGGCGTCAACCTCCTGTGCCTTCTTCAGGATGTTGCCGATGCGCTTGTTGGCAGCAGCCAGGGCCGCAGCCTCCGGCAGCGCAGCGAAGGCGCGCACGGCGGCCAGGCGCTTGGTAACTTCACCCAGTCGCTGCGGCTGCAGTGCCAGCACGGCATCGACTTCCTGCGCACTGTAGCCCTGCTCGCGCAGGCTGCCAGCGAGGCGGTCATAGATGAACTCAGCCAGGGCGGGGGTGGCATCGCTGATCTTGTCACCGAAGGCGGGCACCGCACCTGACAACAGGGCACCCAGATCCAGCGGAAGATCCTTCTCGCTCAACATGCGGATCACGCCAAGCGCATGGCGGCGCAGCGCGAACGGGTCCTTGTCGCCGGTCGGCAGGTTCCCGATGCCGAACATGCCGACCAGCGTTTCCAGCTTGTCGGCCAATGCCACCACGAGGCCTGTGGTGTTGCGCGGCAGTTCGTCGCCGGCGAAGCGCGGCTTGTAGTGGTCTTCAATGGCGTTGGCGACTTCGTCACCCAGGCCGTCATGGCGCGCGTAGTAGCCGCCCATGATGCCCTGCAGTTCCGGGAATTCGCCCACCATGTCGGTCAGCAGGTCGGTCTTGGCCAACTGCGCCGCCGTGTCCGCTTGCTGCACCAGCTGGGCGTCACCGAGCTGCTGAGCGATGGCGCGGGCAATCGCACGCACACGCTCCACGCGCTCGCCCTGCGTGCCAAGCTTGTTGTGGTAGACCACCTTGCCCAACCCCTCGACGCGCGAGGCCAGCGTCTTCTTGCGGTCCTGGTCGAAGAAGAACTTGGCGTCGGCCAGGCGCGGGCGCACCACGCGCTCGTTGCCGCCGATCACCGCACTGGCGTCGCTCGGGCTGATGTTGCTGACCACCAGGAACTTGTTGGTCAGCTTGCCGGCGGCATCCAGCAGCGGGAAGTACTTCTGGTTGGCCTTCATCGTGAGGATCAGGCATTCCTGCGGCACGTCGAGGAACTCGGGCTCGAACTGGCATACCAGCACGTTGGGTCGCTCGACCAGCGCAGTCACTTCATCGAGCAACGCCTCGTCCTCGATCGGGTGTGCACCGTTACCCACCTTCGCGGCAGCGGCCGCCAACTGGCGGGCAATCTCGGCGCGGCGCTCGGCGAAGGAGGCAATCACCGCACCTTCGTTCTTCAACGCCTCGGCGTAACTGTCGGCGTCCTTGACCGTCACGACCTCGGACTTCGCCTCGAAGCGGTGGCCGCGGGTGGTGTTGCCAGCCGCCAGGCCCAGCGCCTTGACCGGCACCACGGTGCTGCCGTGCAGCGCCACCAGGCCGTGTGCCGGGCGAACAAAGTTCACGCTGCTCCAGCCGGGCAGTTCACAGTCGGTCTCAAGCTGGTAGCTCATGACCTTGGGAATCGGCAGCTTGGCAAGGGCTTCGTCCAGCGCCTTTTGCAGGCCCAGGTCCAGTGTGGCACCGGTGACCAGGCTGTCGTAAAACAGGGCCTCGGCCTTGCCGTCGGGGGCGCGCTTGAGCGCGACCACGGCTGCGGCCGGGTCCGACACGTCGGCACCGAGCGCGCTGAGTTTCTTCAGCAGCGCGGGGGTGGCCTGGCCGTCGGCCGTCAGGCCCACCGCCACCGGCATGAGTTTTTGCTGCACCGCCTTGTCTTCAGCCTTGAGCCAGACGTGCGTGACATGCGCCGCCAGGCGACGCGGCGAGGCGTAGGCGGTGACCGCGGCGTCGGCTCCGGCCAGCCCCTGGGCCTTGAGTTGCTCGAACAGCACGCCGGCAAAGGCGTCGCCGAGTTTCTTCAGCGCCTTGGGCGGCAGCTCTTCGACAAACAGTTCAACGAGTAGGTTTTGGGTCGTCATGTCATTCAATCGGTTGAGGCCAGGGTCACCGCGGAACCGGCTTGGCCGGGCCGCTGGTGACGCCCCCTGGAGGGGGAGGCGCAGAAGGCGCTTCGGGGGTGGTTCATGTCACGCGGCCTTCTTCGTGATCTGTTCCACCCACTCGCGCGGCGCCATGGGGAAGCCCAGGCGCTCGCGGCTCTCGTAGTAGCTCTGGGCGACAGCACGCGCCAGGTTGCGGATGCGGCCGATGTAGGCGGCGCGCTCGGTAACGGAAATGGCCCCGCGCGCATCCAGCAGGTTGAAGGTGTGCGCGGCCTTGAGCACCTGCTCGTAGGCTGGCAGTGCAAGCTGCTGCTCCATCAGGTGCTTGGCCTGCTTCTCATGCGCCGTGAAGGCGGTGAACAGGAAATCGGCATCACTGTGTTCGAAGTTGTAGGTGGACTGCTCAACCTCGTTCTGGTGGTAAACGTCGCCATAGCTCATGGTGTCGGTCCACTTGAGGTTGTAGACGTTGTCCACGCCCTGCAGGTACATGGCCAGGCGCTCCAGGCCGTAGGTGATCTCGCCGGTGATGGGCTTGCAGT
>JAYRLJ010000201.1:0-6089 GCA_041905305.1 Hylemonella sp.
GTGCGGGCCAGGCTCCCCGTGGCGGGAGCCTTATTTTTTGTCGGGGCTTGCGAACCCGGTTTTTTTTCATGCAAAATAGCACGACCGTTCGTTTTATTCCTCAAGTCATGACTGTCGTCGAGTTGTCCACCAAGACCCCGCGTGCCGCCCAGCGTGATGGCAGCCGTGAAGGGCGCGCCCTGCACAAGGGGCAGCAGACCAAGCTGACCATCATCGATGCCGCCCTCGGCTTGGCAGCGCAGATTGGTCTGGAGGGGTTGAGCATCGGCGTGCTGGCCGAGGTCACGCGCATGAGCAAGTCGGGCGTGTTTGCCCACTTCGGTTCGCGCGAAGAGTTGCAAATCTCCGTCATCCGCGAATACTTCCATCGTTTCGAGCAGGAAATCTTCTACCCTGCGCTCAAGTCGCCTCGCGGCCTGCCGCGCCTGCAGGCCCTGTTTTCCAACTGGATGAAGCGGGTCTCGGTCGAGATCCAGTCCGGCTGCATCTTTATCAGCGGCGCCGTGGACTTCGATGACCGTACCGGCCCGGTGCGCGATGCCCTGGCCAGTGCCGTCAAGACCTGGCTGGCTGCGGTGCACCGCGCCGTGGTGCAGGCTAAGGAAGAAGGTCACCTGTCGCCCGACGCCGACGAACGCCAGATCGTGTTCGAGATCCACAGCCTCATCTTGGGCCTGCATTACGAGGCCCGTTTCCTCAAGACCCCCGGTTCCATCGAGCGCGCCCACAAAGGCTTTGAGCACATCCTGGCGCGCTATGGCAATGAAGCAGCGGCCGCCAGAGCTGCCGCCCCCAAATCCGCAGCCAGCAAGAGTGGCCGTAAATCAACCCCCAAATCCACCAAGGAGTAAGCCATGCCCAGCTACAACCCGCCCCTGCGCGACATGCAGTTCGTGATGCACGAAGTGCTGAATGTCACCGAAGAACTCAAGCAGATTCCGCGTCACGCCGACATCGACGTCGACACGATCAATGCCGTGCTGGAAGAGGGCGGCAAGTTTGCTGCTGAAGTGGCCTTCCCGCTCAACATCAGTGGCGATGCCGAGGGCTGCACGCTGGACAAGACCACGCACGAGGTCAAGACGCCCAAGGGCTTCAAGGAGGCTTATGCACAGTACATCGAAGGCGGTTGGCCGGCACTCTCCTGCGACCCCGAATACGGTGGCCAGGGCCTGCCCTTTGTGCTCAACCAGTGCTTCTACGAGATGCTGAACTCGGCCAACCAGGCCTGGACCATGTACCCCGGCCTATCGCATGGCGCCTACGAGTGCCTGCACGCGCACGGCACCGACGAACAGAAGAAGCTCTACCTGCCCAAGCTGGTCAGCGGCGAGTGGACCGGCACCATGTGCCTGACCGAGCCACACTGCGGCACCGACCTGGGCCTGCTGCGCACCAAGGCCGAACCGCAGGCCGATGGTAGCTACAAGCTCAACGGCGCCAAGATCTTCATCAGCGCCGGTGAACACGACATGGCCGAGAACATCGTGCACCTGGTGCTGGCGCGCCTGCCGGACGCACCGCAGGGCAGCAAGGGCATCAGCCTGTTCGTGGTGCCGAAGTACAAGGTCAAGGCCGACGGTTCCATGGGCGAGCGCAACGGCATCCATTGCGGTGGCCTGGAGCACAAGATGGGCATCCACGCCAACTCCACCTGCCAGATGATTCTGGAAGACGCGGTCGGCACCCTGGTGGGTCAGCCTAACAAGGGCCTGCAGGCCATGTTCGTGATGATGAACGCCGCCCGTCTGGGCGTGGGCAACCAGTCGCTGGGCCTGACCGAGGTGGCTTACCAGAACGCCCTGGCCTACGCCAAGGATCGCATCCAGATGCGCTCGCTGTCCGGCCCCAAGGCCAAGGACAAGCCGGCCGATCCGATCATCGTGCACCCCGACGTGCGCAAGATGCTGCTGACCGCCAAGGCTTATGCCGAAGGTGGCCGTGCCCTGGCCTGCTTCTGCGCCAACCTGCTGGACAAGGAGCTGTACCACCCGGACGAGAAGGTGCGCAAGGACAGCGCCGAGATGCTGGCCCTGCTGACCCCGATCATCAAGGCCTTCTTGACCGACAACGGCTTCCAGTCGGCCGTGATGTGCCAGCAGGTCTTCGGTGGCCATGGCTACATCAAGGAGTGGGGCATGGAGCAGTTCGTGCGTGATGCCCGCATCAACATGATCTACGAAGGCACGAACACCGTGCAGTCGCTCGACCTGCTGGGCCGCAAGATCCTGGGCAACAACGGCGCCACGCTGAAAAAATTCGGCAAGTTGGTGGGTGCGCTGGTGGAGGCCGAGGGCGTCAACGAGAAGATGGCCGAGTTCATCAACCCGCTGGCTTATCTGGGCGACCAGATGACCAAGTTCACCACCGAGATCGGCTTCAAGGGCTTCCAGAACCCGGACGAAGTGGGCGCTGCCGCCGTCGACTATCTGCGCGTGGCGGGCCACCTGGTGTTCGGCTATTTCTTCGCCCGCATGGCATCCGTTGCACTGAAGAAGATCGCCGAAGGCAACACCGACCCGTTCTATCAGGCCAAGCTGCAGACGGCGCGCTTCTACTTCGCCAAGCTCTTCCCCGAGACCGCGACCCTGATGCGCACCGCCCGTGCCGGCGCGAAGCCGCTGATGGACACCGACCTGGCCCTGGCCTGAAGGAGCGAACATGACCCGATTCAATGTGCGCAAGGTCGCCGTGCTCGGCGCCGGCGTGATGGGTGCGCAGATTGCCGCCCACCTTGTCAACGTCAAGGTACCGGTGGTGCTGTTCGACCTGCCGGCCAAGGAAGGTCCGAAGAACGGCATCGTCACCAAGGCGATCGACAACCTCAAGAAGCTCAAGCCCGCGCCGCTGGGCGTGGCCGATGACGCCAGCCTGATCCAGGCCGCCAACTACGAAGAGCACCTGGGCCTGCTGAAGGAATGCGACCTCATCATCGAGGCGATTGCCGAGCGCATGGACTGGAAGCTCGATCTGTACACCAAGATCGCGCCGTTTGTCGCCAAGCACGCCATCGTCGCGTCCAACACCTCGGGCCTGTCGATCACCAAGCTGTCCGAGGCGCTGCCGGAGGAGATCAAGCCGCGCTTCTGCGGCATCCACTTCTTCAACCCGCCGCGCTACATGTACCTGGTGGAGTTGATCCCCACGCCCACCACCAAGCCGGAGATCCTGGACCAGCTCGAAGCCTTCGTCACCAGCGGCCTGGGCAAGGGCGTGGTGCGCGCCAAGGACACGCCCAACTTCATCGCCAATCGCGTCGGCATTGCCGGCATGCTGGCGACCATGAAGGAGGTGGAGAACTTCGGCCTGACCTACGACGTGGTGGATGACCTCACGGGCAAGAAGCTGGGCCGTGCCAGCTCCGGCACCTTCCGCACCGCTGACGTCGTGGGCCTGGACACCATGGCCCACGTCATCAAGACGCTGCAGGACAATCTGGATGAGAAGAGTGACCCGTTCTACGGCAGCTTCGGCACACCCAAGGTGCTGCAGACCCTGATCGAGATGGGCCATCTGGGCCAGAAGAGCAAGGCGGGTTTCTACAAGAAGGTCGGCCGTGACATCCTGCGCTTCGACCTCGCCGGCAAGGAGTACGTGCCCGGCGGCGAGAAGGCGGACGCGGTATACGAGCGCATGCTCAAGAAGCCGGCCGGTGAACGCCTGAAGCTGCTGCGCAATGCCGAGGGCGCGCAAGGCCGTTTCCTCTGGGCCATCCTGCGCAACAGCTTCCACTATGCGGCCGTGCACCTGGCCTCCATTGCCGATACCGCCGCCGACGTGGATCTGGCCATGCGTTGGGGCTTCGGCATGAAGCAGGGCCCGTTCGAGCTCTGGCAGGAAGCCGGTTGGCTCGAAGTGGCCAAGATGATCCAGGAGGACATCGATGCTGGCAAGGCGCTGTGCAAGGCGCCGCTGCCCAAGTGGGTGTTCGAGGGCCCGGTGGCCCAGGCCGGTGGCGTGCATACGCCGCAGGGTTCCTTCAACCCGACCACGGACCAGTTCCAGCCGCGCCGCCAGCTGCCGGTGTACGACGTGCAGTACTTCCGTGAAAGCCTGCTGGGCGACGGTTCGCCGAAGTACCAGACCGCCGGCAAGACCGTGTACGAGGACAGCGGCGTGCGCCTGTGGACGCTGGACGAGACCCGCACCAGCCACACCGGCAGCGTACTGATCGCCAGCATCAAGACCAAGATGCATGCCATCAGCCCCGACGTGGTCGAGGGCCTGATGCGCGCCGTCACCTTGGCCGAGCAGGAGTACCAGGGCCTGGTGATCTGGTCCGGCGACGAGCCTTTCAGCGCCGGCGCCGACCTGCAGGCCATGATGCCGGCCTTCATGGTCGCCGGTGTGGGCGCCATCGACGGCGCCGAGCACGAGATGCAGACCATGATGCTGCGCCTGCGCTACGCCGGCGTGCCGGTGGTGTCGGCCATCCGTGGCATGGCACTGGGCGGCGGTTGCGAACTGGCTGTGCATTCGGCGCGCCGTGTCGTGGCCATGGAGTCCTACATCGGCCTGGTGGAAGTGGGCGTCGGCCTGATCCCGGGTGCTGGTGGCCTGACCTACATCGCGCGCCGTGCGGCCGAGAACGCGGCCGCCTCGACGGGCAAGGACATCCTGCCCTTCCTGACCGAGGGTTTCACCGCCGCGGCCATGGCCAAGGTGGGCACCAGCGCGCTGGAATCGCGCAAGCTGGGCTACCTGCTGGAGAGCGACGTCATCGTGCCGAACAAGGACGAGCTCCTCTACGTGGCGCTCAACGAGGCGCGGGCCATGTACCAGGGCGGCTGGCGCGCACCCCACAAGCGTCTGTTCCCGGTCGCGGGCCGCAGCGGCGTGGCCACCATCAAGGGCCAACTGGTGAACATGCGTGATGGCGGCTTCATCAGCCAGCACGACTTCCACATCGCCAGCCTGATCGCCAACGTGGTCTGCGGCGGCGACGTTGAGCCCGGCACGCTGGTGAGCGAGGAATACCTGATGGCGCTGGAGCGTCAGGCTTTCTGCTCGCTGATCGTGCACCCCAAGACCCAGGAACGCATCATGGGCATGCTCTCCACGGGCAAGCCGCTGCGCAACTGATCGGCTGACAAGGAATCAACATGAAACAAGTTCAAGACGCCTACATCGTCGCCGCCACGCGCACGCCCATTGGCCGCTCGCACCGCGGCTTCTTCCGCAACACCCGGCCGGATGACCTGCTGGCCACCACCCTCAAGGCCGCGCTGGCCCAGGCCCCGGGCCTGGACCCGGCGGCCATCGAGGACATCGTCTGCGGCTGCGCCATTCCCGAAGCCCAGCAGGGACTGAATGTGGCGCGTATCGGCGCCGTGCTGGCCGGCCTGCCCACCAGCGTGGGCGGCATCACCGTCAACCGCTTCTGCGCTTCCGGCCTGTCGGCGGTGCAGATGGCAGCCGACCGTATCCGCGTCGGTGAGGCCGAGGTCATGATCGCCGCCGGTGTGGAGAGCATGAGCATGGTGCCCATGATGGGCAACGCGCCGTCGCTCTCGCCCTCGATCTTCCTGCGCGACGAGGACGTGGGCATCGCCTACGGCATGGGCCTGACGGCCGAGAAGGTAGCGCAGCAGTGGAAGGTCAGCCGCGAGGCGCAGGACGCCTTCGCGCTCGAATCGCACCAGCGCGCCGTGCGGGCCCAGCAGGCCGGCGAGTTCACGGCCGAGATCACCCCGATCGAGGTGGTGGAGCGCACGCCCAACCTGCAAACCGGCGAAGTGAGCACCAAGACCCGCACCGTCAACCTGGACGAAGGCGCCCGCGCCGACACCACGCTGGAAGCGCTGGCCAAGCTCAAGACCGTGTTCGCCGCCCGCGGTAGCGTGACGGCTGGCAACAGCTCGCAGACCAGTGACGGCGCCGGTGCACTGATCCTGGCCAGCGAAGCGGCGGTCAAGCGCTTCGGACTCACGCCGCTGGCCCGTTTCGTCAGCTTTGCCTCGCGCGGCGTGCCGCCGCACATCATGGGCATCGGTCCGATCGAAGCCATCCCCGCCGCGCTGCGCGGCGCTGGCCTCAAGCAGGACGACATCGACTGGTTCGAACTGAACGAGGCGTTTGCCGCCCAGTCG
>JAYRLJ010000202.1:0-6075 GCA_041905305.1 Hylemonella sp.
ACCATCTGGTTGCACCGCTTTGCCCGGCATGAGGCCGGGTTCACCACCCTCGGGGTGCTGTCTGGTTTCCCGCAACCGTCTTCGCTGACGCAGCCGCTCGCCCCCGACCTGGCAGGCCTGCGAGCCTACCGGCAGCCGCTGGACGCACTCATCGAACGCTGGGTGGCCGAGCTCACGCCCGAGCACCTGGCCGGCAGCATCCGCTACAGCAACATGGCCGGCGTGTCATCTGCCCGCAACTTTGGCGCTCTGCTGCAGCACTTCTTCAACCACCAGACCCACCACCGCGGCCAGGCCTCGACGCTGCTGTTCCAGGCGGGGGTGGATGTGGGAGTGACGGATCTGCTGGCGCTGATTCCGCGTCTTGAGGACTGAACGGGGAGGGCGCGAGGTCGTCGTGACGCCGTCTATCAGCGTTTGCGCGACGATGGGGGGAGTATCCAGCCGGGATGCTTGACCAGGAGTTCGCCGACCACGTCGGTCACCAAGTCCATCGCTGCCAGCGCGACGGGGGTGGGATTTCCGAGGCGGCGCGTCACGATGCCAACGGAGCGCAAGGGGCCGTCAACGATTTCGGACGTCTGGACCCCGGTCATCCCGAGGATGGGCATGACGCCCAGGTAGGGCAATACCGCCACGCCCACTTCTTTTTTCACCAGGCCGGCCACCGTGGCAACCTGGTCCACCTGCATCTTGGGGCGGTACTCGATGCCGTGCTGCAGGTACGCCGCGCTCATGTACCGCATGGCGGTGCTGGCGTCGGTCAGTGTGATCAAGGGGAGGTCCAGCATTTCGTCGAGCCGCATCTGCGGACGCACCTGCTTGCGCCATTTGCCGCAGGCGAGCAGCACGAAGCGGTCCCGCAGCAGCTCCTCATAACGCAGGTCAGGATGGGATGGCGCGACGGACGCCAGCGCGAAATCTGCCTGGTGGTTGAGCAGGCGCTGTATGCAGGCGCTGTTGGTGCAGTCGTGGAGGGTGATCTGTGGGGGCTGACTTTGCCGCTCCAGTGCGGCGCACACGGTCGGGAGCACCACATAAGCCAGTGAAGGCCACGCTGCGATGGACAGCTGGGAGGCTTCCCGCTGGGCAGAGGACTGGAAGCGTTGCAGGCCAGCCTCGAACTCACCGACGACGGAGCGGGCCACCGCTGCCATGCGGCTGCCGGCCGGGGTGAGTCGCACGCTGCGGGTCGTGCGCTCAAACAGCGTCAACCCAAGCTCTTCTTCAAGTTCCTGGATCACCTTGGTGAGCGACGGCTGGGTGATGAACAGCTGTGCGGCGGTCTTGCTGAAGTTCAGCGACTCCGACAGCGCCAGGAACATGCGCAGCTGCTTGGGTGAAATATTCATTCACAAAGTTGATAAATCAATATCAATAAAGAATTTCAAAAATATATCATCCGACGCCAGAATCGGCGCCATCAGCCGCGATGTCGATGCATCGAGAGGCTGCTTCATATCAAAGGAGCGAAATCCGTGGCCCGTATTCCCTACGCCGACTGCACCCGTGCTGCCGTGCGCCCCTTGGCTGATCGCATCATCGCGGAGCGCGGCGAGGTGCTGCACCTGTACCAGATGCTGATGCACAGCGCGCCGATTGCCGAAGGCTGGCTGACCTACCTCACCGCCATTCGGCAGAAGAGCTCGCTGTCGGGTGCCTTGCGCGAAATGATCATCATGCGCGTGGCGCAACTCAACAACGCGCCGTACGAGGCCGACCAGCATGCGCCGATCGCCCTGCGCGAGGGGCTGTCGCAGGCGCAGCTCGATGCGCTGAGCACCTGGGCTTGCAGTGCATTGTTTGATGCGCCTCAGCGCGCCGTCCTGGCCTACACCGATGCCATGACGCGTCAGGTGCAAGTGCCTGATCCGGTGTTTGCCGAGATCTCGGCACTGTTTACACCGGAACAGATCGTGGAGATCACGGCCACTGTGGCCGCCTACAACATGGTTTCACGCTTTCTTGAGGCGCTGCAGATTCATTCACACGACGCCCGCTAGATCAAGGTCGTCACGCATTCCCTAACCTTATTCCAAGCCAACTAGGAGACAACCCATGAAAAAGACAATCAGCCTCGTCGCGGCATTGATCCTGCCGCTGGCCGCCGTGGCACAGGACGCGTGGCCCAGCCGCCCCATCAACTTCGTGGTGCCGTTCCCGCCCGGCGGGCCGACCGACCTGATGGCGCGCTTGATTGCCCAACCGCTCTCCAAGCGGCTCAACGTGCCGATCGTGGTCGAGAACAAGGCCGGCGCCAGCGGCAACATCGGCACGGCGCAGGTCGTCAAGGCCAAGCCGGATGGCTACACCTTGCTGCTGGCTGCCAGCGGCAATCTCTCGGCCAACCAGTACCTGTACCCGAAGCTTGGCTTCGATCCCATCAAGGACCTGGCGCCGGTGATCCAGATCTCCAAGTTCCCCCTGGTTCTGGAGGTGTCCGAGAACAGCCCGATCCGCAGCTTCAAGGAGTATGTGGCAGCAGCGCGTGACCCGAACAATCGCATGACCTTCGGCTCGGCGAGCAGCGGCACGCCTCAGCATCTCGGCGGCGAGCTGTTCAAGGCCAAGGCCAAGGTCGAGATCATGCACATTCCCTACAAAGGTGCCGGCCCGGCCATCGTGGACCTGATGGGTGGGCAGATCAGCAGCATGTTCGACATCCTGGGCAGCTCCATGCAGCACATCAAGTCTGGCAAATTGCGCCCGCTCGCCGTCACCACCAAGAGCCGTTCGCCCATGTTGCCCGATGTGCCCTCCATCAGTGAACTCGGCTACCCGGACTTCGAATACTACGCGTGGCACGGCATCGCCACCACAGCCGGCACGCCCAAGCCCATCGTCACGCGGCTGAATTCGGAACTGCGCGCGATCTTTGCTGACCCGGAGTTCAAGAAGAAGTGGCAGGAGATCGGCTCGGAGGTGGTGGTGGGCACGCCCGAGCAGTTCGACGCCCTCATCAAGTCGGAAGCCCGGAAAATGGAATCCCTCATCAAAGGCTTGAACATCCAGCTGGACTGAGAGCGCACGCCGCCGGTCGCCGCTGGGCAGATCGGCGGAACATGGACTGCGTTCGAGCGCTGGAGATCCTGAGGGCCGACCGTTCACCGCCGCGTAGCGGTCGGCTGCGCCACCTTCGCCCCCACTCCGCGTAGAATCCCAACCGCTCCGGGGTGCAACCCTGCCGGCAACGGCAGGGTGGCTGAGATGGTGAGACCGAACCCGTGAACTTGAATCGGATCATGCCGACGTAAGAAGAGCTGCCAGGTACGCGCGTCCCGCCCTGCCACCCCTTTCGGAGCACCCCCGCCCGGCCCCGGCCAGGCACACCACCGGAAGAAGGGCGAACGTGAACGACACCTCCACAGTGATGCAGGCACCGGCCGGCGGTCTGGACGACGCGCTGATAGCGGATCTGCTGGCCTTCATGGCCGAGGCCGATGCCTCCGAAGACGCCTTCAATGCGCTGGCCCTGCGCCTGTTTGCGCAGCAGTTCCGGCACAACACCGCCTTCCAGAAGTTCTGCCAGCAGCGCGGCCGCACGCCGCGCAGCGTGAAGAGCTGGCGCGACATTCCGGCCGTGCCCATCAACGGCTTCAAGGACCTCACGCTCAGCTGCGTCCCGCCTGAAACGTGCGAACGCGTCTTCATGACCAGCGGCACCACGCGCGGCGACGTCAAGGGCCGGCACTACCACCCGCATCTGCAGGTGTACGACCTGTCGATGACGCGCAACTTCCGCGCCCGCTTCATGGCCGGGCAGGCGCGCATGCCCATGGGTATCCTGTTCCCGGACGAGCAGCTCATGCCCAACTCCTCGCTGGCGCACTACCTGGCGCTGGCGCTGCGCGAGTTCGGCGCGCCCGGCAGCCGTTACTTCATGGATGCCAACGGTCTGCAGCTCGACCCGCTGGTTGCCACGCTGGCCGAGGTGCAGGCCGGCAGCACGCCCTTTGCGCTGCTGGGCGCCAGCTACAGCTTTGTGCACCTGATGGACGCGCTGCGCGAGCGCGGTCTGACCTTCCGCCTGCCGGCCGGCAGCCGTCTGCTGGACACCGGCGGCTTCAAGGGCCAGTCGCGCGAGATGGACATGGGCGAGTTCTACGGGCAGCTCAGCGCCGCCTTTGGCGTACCGCGCAGCGCCTGCATCAACATGTACGGCATGACGGAGCTCAGCACCCAGTTCTACGACGACGGCAACGCCGTGCTGCCGGCCATCAAGTCCGGGCCGCACTGGATCCGCAGCCGCGTGCTGGACCCGCTGACCGGGCAGGAGGTTCCCGCGGGTGAGCGCGGCATCCTGGCGCACACCGACCTGGGCAACTTCAATTCCGTGCTCACCATCCTCACCGAGGACGTGGGCGTGCAGGTTGAAGGCGGCTTCCAGCTGCTCGGCCGCGCCCAGGGCGCGCAGGCCAAGGGCTGCTCGCTGGCGGTGGATGAGTTCTTGAAAGCTGCGCGCTCATGAAAATCAACGCAGGCTATCTACCGGGCTTGCCGGCCGAGCAGGTGCAGTGGCACACGCTGACCTTCGGCGTAGGCGCGCAGCGCGTGGATGTGGCGGTGCCACAACTCACGCCGGCGCAACTGAGTGCACTGGCGGCGCATGTGCGCACGCAGGGCGGCGCCCAGCTCAAGGCCATGCCGCTGTCGCAGATCATTGCTGCCATCGACCGCGCCATCGAGCGCCTGCTGAACGCGGCCGACCCCTACCGCTTGGAGCTGGAACTGCTGCTGCCGCGCATCACCGGCTTCGACGCCGAGATGGTGCGCCTGGGGCTGAACGCCTACCTCAAGACCTTCCGCGCGCCGCAACTGCAGCGCTTTGTGGCGGAAGACTTTGCCAACCCCAAGGTACTGGACGAGTTCCAGCCCGCCGCCAAGGGCGGCATGGTGCGCGCCTTCGGGCCGGAGCTGCTGGCGCATGTGTGGGCCGGCAATGTGCCGGGCCTGCCGTTGTGGAGCCTGGTGTGTGGCCTGCTGGTCAAGGCGCCCGCCGTGGGCAAGGTGGCCAGTGCCGAGCCGCTGTTCGCCGCGCTGTTTGCGCGCCTGCTGGCCGAGGTGGAGCCGCGGCTGGCCGAGGCGCTGGCCATCGTCTGGTTCAAGGGCGGTGACACGGCCAGCGAGCTCGCGCTGTTCAATGAGGCGGACGTGGTGCTGGCCTATGGCGGCAACGCCACGCTCGCCGCGCTGCGCGAGCAGGTGCCGGTGACCACCCGCTTCCTGCCGCACGGCCACAAGCTCAGCGTGGGTCTGGTGTCGGCCGCGGCGCTCGACGCGCAGCGCCTGCCGGCCGTGGCCCGTGCGGCGGCACTGGACGTGGTGCGCTACGAGCAACAGGGCTGCTACTCACCACACACCTTCTATGTGGCGCGCGGTGGCCGCGTCAGCCCGCAGGCGTTTGCGCAAGCGCTGGCCGGGCAGCTGGCCGCGCTGCAGCACAAGTTCGTGCGCCGCCCGCTCACGCTGGAAGAAGCCGCCAGCGTGGCGGCCTGGCGCCAGGGGCAGGAGATGCGGGACTACGCCAGCGCCGCGGTGCAGTTGCTGGGCGATGCCGAGGCGCCCTGGGCCGTGGCCTATGCCGACGCGGCCGGCCCGCTGCAGCCCTGCGCGCTCAACCGCACGGTGCAGGTGCAGGCGGTGGACGCGCTGCCTGATGCCGTGCCGCTGCTGGCCGCGCAGCGCGAGGTGCTGCAGACGGTGGGCATTGCCGCCGCGCCGCAGGAGCTGCATGCCCTGGCCGGCCCGCTGGGCGCGGCCGGCGCCACGCGCCTGTGCGCGCTGGGCCGCATGACCGCGCCCGAGGCCGGCTGGCACCACGACGGCCGCTTCTCGCTGCTGGATCTGGTGCGCATGGTGGAGCTGGAGCAGTCCGCCGAGGACGCGGCCGAGCAGTACGCACCCTATAAGGATTGAACGTGCCCGCAGCGCCCTTCCTCGACATGCGGCAGGTGAGCTACACCTTCCCCGGCTGGCCGCCGGTGGTGCAGGGCGTGGACTGGGACATTGCGCCCGGCGAATTCCATTGCCTGGTGGGGCGCAGCGGTTGCGGCAAGACCACGCTGCTCAAGCTGG
>JAYRLJ010000203.1:0-6046 GCA_041905305.1 Hylemonella sp.
ATGTGCTGGACAACGCGTTCAAGACCTCCATGGCCCTGTACGACGAGATCAGCGCCAAGAACCCGAACTGGAAGAAGGTCTACGAGGACTACAACAACTTCCGTCGTGAGCAGAACCTGTGGTTCCGCTTCACCGAGGCACGCTTCGACCAGTTCATGCAGTCGCAGAAGCTGTAATTGACGCGTCGCATGAAAAAAGCCCCGCTTCGGCGGGGCTTTTTTGTGGGCCAGTCATCGGGGAATGACCGGCTGCAGGGGCAGTGCGCTATTTCTTGCCCTTGCTCAGCGCTTCCTGCATGGCTTTCATCGGGTCATCCTCATCGGTCTTGCTTTCCAGGGTGGCCGGTGCTTCCAGCTTGTCGGCGTCTTCCTTGTCCGCGTTCTCGTCACCCGAAGGCGCGGAGTCGTCGCCGTTCATGTTCTGGATGTCAAGCTGCTGCATGACCTCCGCATCCGACAGTCCCTTGACCTGGCTGATGTTGCCCGACACCAGCGTGGGGAAGGTCATGACGATGGCCACCATGAAGAGCTGAATGGCGATGAAGGCGATCGAGCCCTTGTAGATCTGGGTCGTCGTCACGGCCGGGATCATCTTGCCGGTCACGCGGTCCTTGTAGTCGTGCTTGGGTGCTACGCTGCGCAGGTAGAACAGGGCGAAGCCGAACGGCGGCGTCAGGAACGAGGTCTGCAGGTTCATGGCGATGATGACGCCGAACCAGATCATGGCCATGTCGGGCGTCATGCCCGGGAACAGGCCCGGCAGGATCTTCTCGGCCACTGGCGCCAGCAGCGGGATCACGATGAAGGCGATCTCGAAGAAGTCGATGAAGCAGCCCAGGATGAAGACCAGGATGTTCACCACGATCAGGAAGCCCCAGGCGCCACCGGGGATCTTGTCGAACAGGTGCTCGACCCAGATGTGGCCGTCGGCAGCGTTGAAGGTGAAGCTGAAGACGGTGGAGCCGATCAGGATGAACAGCACGAAGGTCGCCAGCTTGGCGGTGTTGTCCAGCGCCTGCGTCATCAGCGGCCAGCTCAGGCGTCGCTTGCCCAGGGCCAGCACCAGCGCACCCAGGGCCCCCATGGCACCGCCTTCGGTGGGCGTGGCCACACCGAGGAAGATGGTGCCCAGCACGAGGAAGATCAGAATCAGCGGCGGCATCAGCACGAAGGTCACCTGCTCGGCCAGACGCGACAGCAGGCCCAGCTTGGTGACGCGGTTGATGATGGCCAGCGCCAGACCGGTGAGGGAGGCCAGCGTCATGGACAGGATCACGATCTCGTCACCCGGCGAGGGCACGGTGCGCTCCAGCCAGGCGGTCAGCAACCCGTCATGCACCTGCGACCAGGCATAGCCGACGGCGGCGCAGATCAGGAACAGCACGCCCAGCGAGCGATGGCCGGAGCTGCCGTTGGGCTCGCGGTAGATGCGCGCCTCGGGCGGCAGGGCCGGCACCATGGACGGGCGGATCAGTGCGACGGCCACCACGAACAGGATGTAGCAGCCCACCAGCAGCAGGCCCGGAATCAACGCGCCGGCGTACATGTCACCGACCGAGCGGCCGAGCTGGTCGGCCAGCACGATCAGCACCAGCGAGGGCGGGATGGCCTGCGCCAGCGTGCCCGAGGCGGTGATGGCGCCCATGGCCACGGTGCGGCTGTAGCCGTAACGCAGCATGATGGGCAGCGAGATCAGGCCCATGGAGATCACGGCCGCAGCCACCACGCCGGTGGTGGCGGCCAGCAGGGCACCGACCAGGATCACCGCAATGGCCAGACCGCCACGCAGCGGGCCGAACACCTGGCCCACCGTCTCCAGCAGGTCCTCGGCCATGCCGGAACGCTCCAGGATGATGCCCATGAAGGTGAAGAAGGGGATGGCCAGCAGCGTGTCGTTCTGCATGATGCCGAAGATGCGCAGCGGCAGGGCCTGGAACAGCGTGGCCGGGAACAGGCCGATCTCCATGCCGATGAAGCCGAAGCCCAGGCCGGTGGCAGCCAGCGCGAAAGCGACGGGAAAGCCGGTCAGCAGCAGGACCAGCAGGCCTGCGAACATGATCGGCACGAACTGTTGTGCGAGGAATTCCATTTACTTGTCTCCGGCCAGTTTGCGCTCGGCCTCGGCTTCGAGCTCTTCGAGGTGCTTCTGTTCGTCGCTCTTGTGTTCGGCGTCCGACAGGCTGTCGGGCCCGAGGTTCATCAGGAACAGTGCGCGCTTGAGCAACTCCGACAGACCCTGCAGCATGAGCAGCGCAAAGCCCAGCGGGATCAGGGCGTAGACCGGCCAGCGGATCAGGCCGCCGGCGTTCTGCGACATCTCGCCCGAGGCCAGGGCCTGGGTGAACAGCGGCCAGCCCAGGTTGATCGAGATCAGGCAGAAGGGCACCAGGACCACGACGATGCCGATCACGTCGATCCAGTTGCGCGTACGGGGGGACAGGCGCGACGAAATGAAATCGATGCGCACATGAGAGTTCTTCAGGAAGCCGTAGCCGGCACCGAGCATGAAGACGCCGGCAAACAAGTACCACTGGATTTCCAGCAGCGCATTGGAGCTGGTGCCGAAGGCCTTGCGCACGATGGCATTGCCGGCGCTGATGAGCGTGGTGGCCAGGATCAGCCACATGGTGAGCTTGCCAAGACGGGTGCTCAGCCCGTCCATCAGCTTCGATAAGGTCAGTAAGGCCTGCATGGTTACTCCAGAAGGGGTGGTCCGGTGTCCGCCTGACCTGACGGGGCCCCGGGTGGGGGCGCCGGTCCCGTCGCGGCGGGCAAATCCTCGAATTTTACCGGCCTGGCTCAGGCCTGGACACCGCGCTGTTTCAGTGTTTCTACGGTGGTGTAACTACGTAGCGACTTCGCCAGGTGCCGGGTCGACAGCGTCGGGGGCACTGCCCATAATGGGCCATGGGCTTCGATTCGACCGTCTCGACCTTCTCGCTGGACGCTGCCGACCTGCGTCGCGCCGGGCGCGAGGTGCTCGGTCTGGCGCTGATGGATGCGCGCAACCACACCCTGCACCTGTTCTCCGTCTACGAGTCGGTCCTGGCCGAGCAGGGCTATGCCGTGCCGCGTGTGCCGGAGCTCAACCCGCCGCTGTGGGAACTCGGCCACGTCGGCTGGTTCCAGGAGCGCTGGATCGGCCGCAACCTGCAGCGCCCCCAGGGGCCGCGCTGCGATCCAACGGCCGCTCCCCTGGCATCGCAATTGCCGCAAGCTGACAGCTGGTGGGACTCCTCGCGCGTGCCGCACGACCACCGTTGGTTCCTCGGGCCGCGCTCGCCGGCCGACATCAAGACGTACCTGCTGAACACGCTGGAAGCCACCCTCGATCTGCTGGCCAAGACGCCGGATGAGGACGATGCGCTCTATTTCTACCGCCTTAGCCTGTTTCACGAGGACATGCATGGCGAGGCCTTCATCTATATGGCACAGACGCTGGGCCTGCCGCTCAAGCTGCCCTTGCCCACCGCCGGCGTGCCGCGCGAGCCGCTGTGGGTGCCGGCCACACGCTGGCAGCTGGGTCTCGATGCCGGGCCAGGTTTCACCTTCGACAACGAGCGTCCGGCGCACGAGGTGGCGGTGCCGGAGTTCGAGATCGATGCTCAGCCGGTCAGTTGGGCGCAGTACGCCGAGTTCGTCGCCGATGGCGGCTACGACCGCCCCGAGTTCTGGCTGCCGGCCGGCTGGGACTGGTTGCAGGCTCTGGCGCAGCAGGAGGGGCGCCGGGCCCCACGCCATGTGGAGCAGATCGGCGGGGCGCGCGCCGGCGGCCAGGGGGGCGTGTTGCAGACCTTGTTTGGCCAGACCCAGCGCCGCGCCGGCGACCAGTCGGCCATGCACCTGAGCTGGTGGGAGGCCGACGCCTGGTGCCGCTGGGCCGGCCGCCGGCTGCCGACCGAGGTGGAGTGGGAGGTGGCGGCCCACACGGCCGCCCGACGCGGGTTCCGCTGGGGCGATGTGTGGGAATGGACGGGTTCGAGCTTCCAGGGCTACCCAGGTTTCAGCGCCGATCCCTACCGCGACTACTCCGAACCCTGGTTTGGCACCCACAAGGTGCTGCGCGGCGCCTCGTTTGCCACCCGTGCCCGCCTGAAGTCACCCAAGTACCGCAACTACTACCTGCCGCAACGCGACGATATCTTCAGCGGCTTCCGTTCCTGCGCGCTCTGACCCCCTCCCGTAGGGCGCTACCATTACGGCATGGCGACCACAACATGCCGGCAGGGAGCGGGGGCTTGAGCAAGACGACAACGCAGCAGAGCGCTGCCGGCAGCGCCCTTGGCCTTGCCGCGCTGCAGGCCGAAAACCAGC
This sequence comes from Hylemonella sp., assembly GCA_041905305.1. GTDB lineage: Bacteria > Pseudomonadota > Gammaproteobacteria > Burkholderiales > Burkholderiaceae_C > Hylemonella. The sequence goes on from JAYRLJ010000203.1 coordinate 4,314, forward strand.
GCCTTCGCACCCAGCTCGACGCCATGCTGCGCGAGGCACGCCTGAACCAGGAGAAGATGCGCCGCTTCGACGAGTTGGAGCGCCGCGTCATTGCCGCCCCTTCGCTCGCGGCGCTCATCGACACCTTGCTGGTGGACTACAAAACCCTGTTCGACCTCGACGCGGTGACGCTGGCGCTGCTGGACCCGGAGTACGAGGTGGCACGTATCCTGGGACCGGTGGAGCAGACGGTCGACGGTCTGATCTTCCTTGACGATGAGGAGCCCTTGCAGGCGCTCTATGCAGGCACCGCCAGGCCGCAGCTGGCGGCCTACTGCGACCATGCTTTCCTGTTCGAGGAGGTCTCCGTGCCACTGGCCTGCGTGGCCCTGCTGCCGTTGCTGCACCATGGCCGCTACATTGGCAGCCTGAACCTGGGCAGCCGCGACCCGCAGCGCTTCGTACCTGGCAGCAGCACCGACTTCCTGGAGCGCCTGGCCGCGCTGGTGGCGGTGTGCCTCGACAGTGCGCTGGCCACCGAACGCCTCAAGCTCGCCGGGCTGACCGACATGCTGACCGGCGTGCACAACCGCCGCTACTTCGAGTCGCGTTGCCTGGAGGCAGTGATCGCGGCACGCCGCAGTGCCGAGCCGCTGGTGTGCATGTTCCTCGATGTGGACCGCTTCAAGCAGCTCAACGACACCCTGGGCCACCAGGCCGGCGACGAGGTGTTGCGCTACGTGGCCAAGCTGATCAAGGTGCAGCTGCGTGGCAGCGACGTGGTGGCGCGCTACGGCGGCGAGGAGTTCGTTGTGCTGCTGCCGGCTACTTCGCAGGCGGTGGGCGTGGAGATTGCCGAGCGCATCCGCCGCATCGTGGCTGCGCAGAGCATCCCGGCGGCAGGCCAGTCGCAGATCCGTGTCACGGTGTCCATCGGTGTCTCACTGCTGCGCGCCGCAGCTGACACCGGCGAGGCGGCCGACCTGGCGGCCGACATGATCGCGCGTGCTGACAAGGCGCTGTACGAGGCGAAAGAAGGCGGCCGCAATCGTGTCGTCGCTGCCGCTGAGCACTGATTTCGTGCTGCACGCCACAGCGCGATCGTGATCGCCGCTGAAATTTTCAAAAATTTTTTCTCGCCAGTCTGGTCACCGAAGCGCGACAACTTGTCGCAAATCTTGTTTCACATCAGCATCGATCAGACGACATATTGTCACTTGCTTATTCACTGTTAATGAGTGGCCTGTGGGCCTACGGGTTAACGCTTATGCGTTGCGAGTAGGGGCATTCCTAGAATGATTTCGCTACGCCTGTGCTGGCGCTATGGTGCGCCAGTGCGAGCTACACAAAGGAGTCGATCTATGGACATGAACCGGAGGCATTTCTTCCGGGTAAGCAGCGCAGGGCTGGTCGCATCCAGTCTGGTCGCGATGGGCTTCTCGCCGACGGCGGCGCTGGCCCAGACCCGCAATTTCAAGCTGTCTCGGACCACCGAGACGCGCAGCACCTGCCCGTACTGCTCGGTCAGCTGCGGCGTCATCATGTACACCTTGGGTGACACGGCCAAGAACAACAAGCCGGCCCTGGTGCACGTCGAGGGAGACCCGGACCATCCGGTCAACCGCGGTACGCTGTGCCCGAAGGGTGCCGGCCTCGCCGACATGATCAACAGCCCGAACCGCCTCAAGTACCCCGAGGTGCGTGAGCCGGGCAGCAAGGAATGGAAGCGCATCTCCTGGGATGACGCGCTGACG
>JAYRLJ010000204.1:0-6034 GCA_041905305.1 Hylemonella sp.
TCATCGGCAACATGAACCAGCTCGATTCGCTGAGCCTGTTCCAGGCCGCCAACAGCATCACCTCGGCGCTGGCCAATGAGTTTGCCGAGGCCTCGACCGGCCTGCACCAGGCGTCATTGATCTATCTCGGCCTGGTTCTGTTCTTCATCACCTTTGTCGTGCTGTCCCTGTCCAAGCTGCTGCTGCTGCAACTCAAGAAAGGCGAGGGCGCCAAGTCATGAACTCGCTCGACGAAATTCGCCGTGCCGCCTTTGCGCGTCGCAAACGCACCAACATCATTGCACTGACCCTGTCGCTCGGTGCCATGGCCTTCGGCCTGGTCTGGCTGTTCTGGATTCTGTGGGAAACCCTGCGACTGGGTCTGGGTGGCATGACCTGGGCTACCTTGTCGCAGATCACACCACCGCCCAATGAGGCGGGCGGCATCGCCAACGCCATCTATGGTTCCTTTCTCATGGTGCTGCTGGCGACTTTTATTGGCACGCCGATCGGCATCATGGCCGGCATCTACCTGGCCGAGTACGACCCGCGTGGCATGTTGGCCTCGGTGACCCGCTTTGTGAACGACATCCTGCTGTCCGCGCCCTCCATCGTCATCGGGCTCTTCATCTATGCGGTGGTCGTGGCACGTTTCAAGTCCTTCTCCGGCTGGGCGGGTGTGTTGGCGCTGGCGCTGATCGTGATCCCAGTGGTGATCCGTACCACGGAGAACATGCTGCAACTGGTACCTGCCGGTTTGCGTGAGGCCGCCTACGCTTTGGGCACGCCGAAATGGAAGGTCATCACCCGCATCACGCTGCGGGCGGCGCGTGCCGGTGTCGTTACCGGCGTGCTGTTGGCCGTGGCGCGCATTTCCGGCGAGACGGCGCCGCTGCTCTTCACCGCACTGAACAACCAGTTCTGGACCTCCAATCTGAACGATCCGATGGCCAGCCTGCCGGTCACGATCTTCAAGTTCGCCATGAGCCCGTATGAGAACTGGCAGCAGCTGGCCTGGGCTGGTGTGCTGCTGATCACGATTACCGTGCTCGGCCTCAACATCCTGGCGCGTGTGCTGACGCGCCACAAGGACTGACACCATGTACGTCAGCGAATTTCACCCAAGGCAACCCATGGACAACACCACACCTGCCGAAGCGCCCTCAGCGAAGATCTCGGTGCGCGACCTGAACTTCTATTACGGCAAGTTCCACGCCCTCAAAGGCATCAACCTGGACATTCCGCAGAACAAGGTCACGGCCTTCATCGGTCCGTCGGGCTGTGGCAAGTCCACGCTGTTGCGCGTGTTCAACCGTATGTTCGAGCTCTATCCGGACCAGCGGGCCGAGGGGCAAGTACTGCTCGACGGCGAGAACCTGCTGACCAGCAAGCAGGACGTGGCGCTGTTGCGTGCCAAGGTCGGCATGGTGTTCCAGAAGCCGACACCGTTCCCGATGTCGATCTACGACAACATTGCCTTCGGCATCAAGCTGTTCGAGTCGCTCAACGCCACCGACATGGAAGAGCGCGTCGAGTGGGCGTTGCGCAAGGCGGCGCTTTGGAACGAGGTCAAGGACAAGCTCAAGCAGAGCGGCTCCAGCCTGTCGGGTGGCCAGCAGCAGCGCCTGTGCATTGCGCGTGGCATCGCCATCAAGCCCGAGGTCATCCTGCTCGACGAGCCCTGCTCGGCGCTGGACCCGATCTCCACCGCCAAGATCGAGGAGCTGATCACCGAGCTGAAGGACGACTACACCGTGGTCATCGTGACGCACAACATGCAGCAGGCGGCGCGCTGCAGCGACTACACCGCTTACATGTACCTGGGCGACCTGGTGGAGTTCGGCTCCACCGAGCAGATGTTCTTCAAGCCCACGCGCAAGGAAACGGAAGATTACATCACTGGCCGGTTCGGCTGAGGAGCAGGCACATGCCCGAGAAACACCTTTCCACCCAGTTCGACAGCGAACTCAATACCGTCTCCAGCCGCGTCATGGAGCTCGGCGGCCTGGTCGAGTCCCAGGTACAGCAGGCCATCCATGCGCTGGGGCAGTTCAATGCCGAGGCGGCGCACCAGGTCATCACCACCGAGGCGCGCGTCAATGCCATGGAGGTCGAGATCGACCACGAGATCTCGTCCATCATTGCCCGCCGCCAGCCGACGGCGCGCGACCTGCGCTTGCTGATTGCTGTCTCCAAGGCCACTGCCAACCTGGAGCGCGCTGGCGACGAGGCCGAGAAGATGGCGCGCATGGTGCTGTCCGTCATCCAGAGCGGTACACCGCGGGCGCTGCCTGCCTCCGAGCTGCGCGTGGCGGCTGATCTGGCCTCCGGCTTGCTGCGCAAGGCGCTGGACGCGTTCGCGCGCCTGGACACGATGGCCGCCGTCTCCATCCTCAAGGAAGACGATCTGATCGACAAGGAGTTCGACAACTTCATGCGCGTGCTCATCACCTACATGATGGAAGACCCGCGCATGATCTCGCCCAGCCTGGACCTGCTGTTCCTGGCCAAGGCGATCGAGCGTGTCGGCGACCACGCCAAGAACATTGCCGAGCTCATCATCTACATCGTCAAGGGCGCGGACGTGCGCCATGCCTCCATTGAAGAGATCGAATCCGTCCTGAAATGAAGCACCAGCCTGCGGTCCTGATCGTCGAGGACGAACCGGCGATTGCCGAGCTCATTGCCGTCAATCTGCGGCACAACGGTTTCCGCCCGACCTGGGCCATGGACAGCGACAGCGCCCAGCGAGAACTCGATGCCGTGCTGCCGGACGTCATCCTGCTCGACTGGATGTTGCCGGGCGAGAGCGGCCTGACGCTGGCCAAGCGCTGGCGGGCCGATGCCCGGACCAAGGCGGTGCCCATCATCATGCTGACCGCCCGCGGTGATGAGGCCGACCGGGTGGCCGGCCTGGATGCCGGTGCCGACGACTACATGGCCAAGCCGTTCTCCACCAAGGAGATGCTGGCGCGCATCCGCGCCGTGCTGCGCCGACGTGCGCCCGAGCAGAGCGGTGGCGCCGTGACAGTCGGCGAACTGACGCTGGATGCAACCACGCACCGCGTGAGCTTTCGTGAGCAGCCGCTGCGACTCGGACCGACCGAGTTCAAGCTGCTGCAGTTCCTCATGAGCCATGCCGAGCGCGTGCACAGCCGCGGCCAGTTGCTGGACAAGGTCTGGGGTGACCACGTCTTCATCGAGGAGCGTACCGTGGACGTCCACGTCAAGCGCCTGCGTGAGGCGCTGGGTGAGGCGGCGGCCATGGTGGAGACCGTGCGCGGTGCCGGTTATCGCTTCACGGCGCAGCCGGTGGCAGCCCTCAGCACGGCAGCGCGCGACTGAGGCGAGCCCGCGGCGCCGCCCTGTGATCGCACCATGTTCCTGCGGCTATTTTCCTTTTTTCTGATCCAGTGCCTGGGCGGTATCGGCGGCGCCGTGCTGGCGCCCGATGCCCTTCAGATACGGGGCGCGCTGGCGGGCATGCTGGGCGCCGGCCTGCTGTGGGTGCTGGTGGATTTCCTGCGCGGCCTGCGTGCCTTGCAGTGGCTGCGTCGTGGCGACGTGTCGGATGTGCCGCTCAAGCACGGCCTGTGGGGTGAGGTGGTGGACCGGGCACGCCGCCTGGTGCGGGCGCGTGAGCAGCAGATCCGCGAGAGCGATGCGCGGCTGCAGGATTTTCTGGCCGCGCTGCAGGCGTCGCCCAACGGCGTGGTGCTGCTCGACGCGCAGGGGCGCATCGAATGGTTCAACCAGACGGCGGCCGAGCATTTCGGCCTGGAGTCGCAGCGCGACCTGCTGCAGCACTTCGGCAACCTGGTGCGTGATCCCGGCTATGCCGCCTATGCGGCAGCGGGTGATTTCCTGCACGACGTGACCATGCCTGGGCGTGGCAACACGCCGTCGCACCCGGTGCGCCTGTCGGTGCACCTCCATCCTTACGGCGACGGTCGTCGTCTGCTGCTGTCGCGCGATGTGACAGCCCTGGAGCAGGCCGAGGCCATGCGGCGCGATTTCGTGGCCAACGTCTCGCATGAAATCCGTACGCCGTTGACCGTGTTGACCGGATTTGTCGAAACCCTGCAGAGCCTGCCGCTCGATGAGGCAGAGCGGGCGCGCTACCTGGAACTGATGGCACAGCAGGCCGGTCGCATGCAGTCGCTGGTGAGTGATCTGCTGACGTTGTCGCGCCTGGAAGGCAGCCCCTTGCCGGGCGCCGGGGAGTGGGTTCCGGTGGCCACGCTGCTGCAGCAACTGGCGCAGGAGGCACACGCGCTGTCCGACGTGCTGTTGCCCGCGGATGCGCCTGCGCAGGTGATTCACTTCAAGACCGGGGCGCAGGAAGAGCTGGCTGGAACGGCCGGTGAGCTGCACAGCGCTTTGTCCAACCTGGTCAGCAACGCCATCCGCTACACGCCGCCCGGTGGCGAGATCACGGCCGGTTGGCTGCGCCACGATGACGGGCGCGGCGAGTTCTTCGTGCAGGACAGTGGCCCCGGTGTCGCGCCGGAGCACCTGCCACGCCTGACCGAACGGTTCTACCGGGTCGACCGCAGCCGCTCACGCGATACCGGTGGCACCGGTCTGGGGCTGGCCATCGTCAAGCACGTGGCGCAACGCCATGGCGCCGAACTCAAGATCGAGAGCACGCTGGGCAAGGGCTCGCGCTTCGCCGTGGTATTTCCCGCCAGCCGGTTGCGCAAGGCGCAACAGAAGGTCTAACGCTCGAGGTAGAGGGTGAAGCGGGCTTGGCGCTGCGCGATGCGCCAGCCTTCGTCTGTCATGACCAGTTCGTCAACGAACTCGCCGACCAGCTGCATCGGATCGGCGGGGCGGCCCTTGGGGCCGGCATCGTCCTTGTGGTTGCCCGTCCACAGCAGCACGGCGCAGGTCGAGGATGCGTGCTCCGCATCATGCACCGTGACGAGGTGGTTACTGATCAGATGCCGGGTGAGGCGGTCCGGTCCGCGCTGCCGGTAGGCCGCCTCGATGGCGGCACGCCCTTGCAGTCGTGTGCCGTCGGGCCGAACCAGGATGCCTTGCGGCGTGAACAGGCCGGCAAACGCGGCGTAGTCCTGCGCATCAACGGTCTTGGCGGTCAGCAGGACCTGCTGGCGGCAGGCCTGCTCGGCCAGCAGGGTTTCGAGCGGGGAGAGCGGCATTCGGGGTGCGTGGATTCAGGTTGCGGGGGCCATCCAGTGGCACAGGGCTTCGGCCACCGCTTGGGGGCGCTCCATGGGGCTCATGTGTCCAGCCTGGTCAATGATGCTCAGATGGGCTAGGCCGTAAGGGATCAGGTTCATGATGCCCTGGTGCTGTGATACCGGCGCCCAACTGTCCTCCTGGCCGCACAGGACCAGTGTCGGCACTTGGACACCCGAGAGGACCGGGCTGGCATCCGGTCGGTTCAACAACGCCTTTATCTGCCGCGCGAAGATGTCCGCGGACTTGCGCTCGAACATGGCCACGATGTCGCCGATCAGGCGCGCGTCGTTCAAGCGGGCCGGGCTCACCATGCCCTGGACCCAGGCCTGTGCCATGGCCCGCACGCCCTGGGTCTGTGCCACCTCCAGCAGGGCATGGCGCTTGCGGGCCTCTTCCTCGCCGGCAGCGCCGGCCGCACGCGCCTGGTAGCCGGTGTCCAGCAAAGCCAGGCGCAGCACGCGCTGCGGCGCAAGGCGGAGCACCTCCAGTGCCACGCGCCCACCCATGGAGTGCCCAGCGATGGCAAATTGCGCCGGTGCCGAGGCCAGCAGACGTTCGGCCATGCCCGTCACGCTGTCTTCGGTGCCATGGTCCACTACGCGGGGGGCAGCGCAGCGGTCGAGCGCGGGGATGACGGGGTCCCAGACTGCGTGATCACACATCAGTCCGGGAACCAGCAGCAAAGGGACACGGTTCATGTCACTTGGACTTTCCCGGGTCTTTCACATCGGCGATGGTGGCGATTTCGACGTTGTAGAGCTGGCCGTTCTGGCGCTCGACGCGGCGGATGTAGATGTTGTGCACGACATCGCGGGTCTGGGCATCGATGAACATCGGGCCGCGCGGGCTT
>JAYRLJ010000205.1:0-5975 GCA_041905305.1 Hylemonella sp.
AACAGCACCAGCGTGGCGGGCACCGCGCTGGCGATGCCGTTGAACAGGAAGACCGCGATCAGGCGCCGGAAGTCGGCGCGCCGCCAGGGCAGCCAGATGGCGCCTGCCGGCAGGGCCACGGCATGGGTCGGCGCCGCCGGGTGCGGCGCCTGCCGCCACGCAAGCCAGCCCAGCACCAGCGCCAAGCCGAACAGCAGCACCATCAGCGGCAGCCCCAGCAGCACCGGCACTGCCGAGGCCAGCAGCACGCCCACCAGACCCAGTCCCTCGCGCCAGGCCGCCAGCCGGCTTTGCTGCACGGCGTCGCCGCCCAGCAGCGCACCCCAGGACTGATGCGCCAGCATGACGGCGCTGTAGCTGGCATAGGTGAGCATCAGCAGCCCGGCCGCCACGGCCAGCAGGGGCGCGGTGTCCTGCGTCGGTGGAAAGAACAGCAGGCCGAAGCCCGCCAGCATCAACACCGCCGCCGCCGCGACCCAGCGCAACACGGCACGCGCCGAGCGCTGAAACAGGTGGTCAGCCCAACGGCCGAGCAGAGGGTCGATCAGCGCGTCGAGCAGGCGCGTGGCCAGCAGCACCGTGCCCAGCGCGGCCAGCGGCACGTCGAACTCGCGCGCATAGTGGTTCGGCAGCAGCACGTACAGCGGCAAGGCCACGAAGGCCAGCGGCAGCCCCATGAGGCCGTAGCGCCAGGCCTGGCCGGTCGTGAGTGCGTGCGCGTGGCCCATAAGGCGCGGCTCAGTTGTTCGCCACGCTGCCCCGGCCCAGCAGGGCCAGGCGCAGGCGCGGCTCGGAGGTGCGCTCCGACAGCCAGATGCCGAAGAACAGCGGTGCGAACTCGGCATCCGCAATCTCGGCCGTCAGGCGGCCATTGGCATAAAAGCGCGCGCCACGCCCCGGCAGGTGCAGGCCTGTCAGGCGGTCGCCGCTGGCCACGTCGGGGAAGGCGCGCTGCATGGCCTGCAGCCAGGCCTGCGCCTGCGCGTCACTGAAGTCGGCCTGCCGGCGCATCTCGTCGATCGAGCGCTGGGCGATGTCACGTCCCGTGAAGTTGCGCAGGTAGCGCAGCTCGAGCGCGAAGCGCTGGCGTGCCAGCGCGGCCGGCGCAAAGCCGGGCTCGACCCACAGGCTGGCCTCGTAGACGTCGAAGCCCCAGAAGGTGAAGCGCGAGGCGCCGGCCAGGCGCGGCTGCATGAGTTCGGACGCCACCGGCGCGGGCGGCGCGAGTTGCGCGCGCGCCGGAATATTCAAGCCAAAAATGGCTGCAACGCCCGCCAGGAAAGCGCGTCGCGCTACTCTTTCAGGAGCGTGTACTGCACCACGTCGATGTTCGCTTCGTCGAAGGCAGCTTCGCAGTAGGCCAGATAGAACTCCCATAGGCGCATGAACCTTTCGTCAAAACCGAGTTGCAGGATGGCGCGGCGCTCGGCCAGGAACTGCCGGCGCCAGCGGCGCAGCGTCTCCGCGTAGTCCGGGCCGAAGGCCAGCTCATCCACCACCTTCAGGCCGGCTGCCGCGGCCTGGCGACGGAACTCGCTCGGCGAGGGCAGGCAGCCGCCCGGGAAGATGTACTGCTGGATGAAGTCGGTGGAGTGGAGGTAGCGTTCGAACAGCGCGTCGTCGATGACGATGCTCTGGATGCAGGCGCGGCCACCTTGCTTGAGCAGCCGGGCGATGGATTCGAAGTAGGTGGGCCAGTACTCGCGCCCGACCGCTTCCACCATCTCGATGGAGCAGATGGCATCGAAGGGGCCATCGTTGATGTCGCGGTAGTCCTGCAGGCGCAGGTCGGCACGTGCACCGGTGCCCAGGCGCGCCAGGCGCTCGCGCCCGAAGGCCAGCTGCTCGGTGCTGAGCGTCACGCCCACCAGGCTGGCGCCGAACTCGCCGGTGGCCATTTCGGCCAACGCGCCCCAGCCGCAGCCGATCTCCAGCACGCGGTCGCCGGGCCAGACGCCGGCCATGCGCAGCGCCCGGCGCACCTTGGCCTGCTGCGCCTGCACCATGTCGCCATCGAGCCGGCCCTCGAACCAGGCCGAGGAGTAGTTCATGGTCGGGTCGAGCCAGAGCCGGTAGAAGGCGTTGCCGAGGTCGTAGTGGGCGTGGATGTTCTTGCGGCTGTTGGTTCTGGTGTTGCGATGCAGCAGGTGGCGCACCCGGTAGAGCAGGCTGCCGAGCCAGCTGCCGTAGACCACGCTCTCGAGTTCCTGGCGGTTGCGCAGGAAGACGCGCAGCAGTTCCGCGAGGTTGGGCGTGCTCCAGTCGCCGGCCATGTAGCTTTCGGCAAAGCCGATGTCGCCTGACTTGAGGGCAGCACCGAACACGTCCCAACGGTGCAGCGCCAGGCTGGCCGCCGGCTGCTCGCCGCTGCCGAACTGCTGCACCGAGCCATCGGGCAACTGCAGGGTGAGCGTGCCATGGCGCAGGCGCTGCAGCAGCTTGAGCACCGTGCGTGCGCTGGCCGGTGCACCGCGCGGGATCGACAGGGTGGGAGCGGTGGTGGTGTTCATGACAGGGACGATGTAGGGGTGGAACGGGTGACAAATTCCGCCGGTGGCACCGGCTTGCTGAAGAAGGGCACACGCTTGAGCCACAGGCGGCAGGCCTGCCAGTGGATGCGCGCGATGATGCCCAGTGTCAGCAGCGGATGGCTGAGCAGGGCCTGGCGCTGTGCCCGCGCGGTGTAAGGCTGCAACGTGCCGCTGACGCTGGTCTGCAGCAGCGGCCCCTGGGCGTCGTGCAGGTCGACACGCACCACGGTGCGCGGCTGGCCATCACGCTCGGTGCGCAGGAAACGGAAGCGGTACTCGCCTTCGACACGGCAAAAGGGCGAGACGTGGAACACCTTGTCGGCCCGCAGCTCGGCGCCGTAGCGCGGCTGCTCCAGCAGATAGCAATGCCGCTCGCCAAAGGTGTTGTTGACCTCGGCCACGACGGCGCGCAAGGAGCCGTCGGCGCGGTGGCAGTACCAGAAGCTCACCGGCTTGAAGGTGTAGCCCAGCATGCGCGGGTAGCAATGCAGCCAGATCTCGCCGTCGGCATCCTCAATGCCGTGCGCGGCCAGCAGTTCCTCCATCCAGGCCAGCGCCCCACCCTGCCCCACGGGGCGACCGTCGCCGTGGTCGGCATCGAACAAGCTCAGCCAGCCAGTGCGGTTGAGCGCCAGCGCACCGCCGCCCTGCGCACGCAGCGCGCGCATCGGCAGCATGAGAAAGAAGGTCGGGTAGGCAAAGGCATGGCGGGCCGGGCGCAACCGGGTGTGGCGCACCTGGCCAAAGCCGATCAGCGGGCCATGGTCCACGCTCATGGGTACACCGGTCCCTGGTTGATGCCGGCCAGCAGTTGCCGCGCCACCGACAGCCCGGCCTTCAGGCCGTCTTCGTGAAAGCCGTAGCCCATCCAGGCACCGCAGTACCAGGTGTGCTGCTGGCCCTGCAGCTGCGGCATCACGGCCTGGGCCTGGATGGCCGCCACGTCGAACACCGGGTGGGCATAGTCGAAATCGCCCAGCACCTGCGCGGGGTCGATCGCCTGCACCGGGTTGAGCGAAACGACGACCGGCTGTGTGAAAGGCAGCGGCTGCAGTTTGTTGAGCAGGTAGTGCAGGCAGACGCGGCTGTGCTCCTGCTCCGTGGCCGGGGCGCGCTCGTAATTCCAGGCCGCCCAGGCGCGTTGGCTGGCCGGCAGCACCGAGGCGTCGGTGTGCAGCACGGCGCGGTTGGGCTGGTAGCGGATGGCACCCAGGGTGCGTACCTCCAGCTCGGAGGGCTGGCGCAGCAGCGCCAGCGCCTGGTCGGAATGGGTGGCCAGCACCACCTCGTCGAAGCGCTCGGGGCCGTGGTCGGTGAACAGCGTGACACCCTGCGCGTCGCGCTCGATCAGGCGCACCGGTGTGGCCAGCCGCTTGTCCGCGATGCCCGCGACGATCTTGTCGACGTAGTGGCGCGCACCGCCGGTGACCGTCCACCACTGCGGCCGACCATTGACCTGGATGAGGCCGTGGTTGTGACAGAAGCGCACCATGGTGGAGACCGGGAACTGCAGCATCTGCGCCGTGGGGCAGCTCCAGATGCAGGCCATCATGGGCAGGAAGTACCAGTCGCGGAACTCGGCGCTGAAGCGGTGCGCGTCGAGAAACTCGCCCAGCGGCTGCACCAGCTCGGCGTCCTGGCCGGCTTCGGCCAGGCGGGTGCACAAGGCATTGAAGCGCAGCACCTCGCGCAGCATGCGCAAAAAGCGCGGGTTGAACAGGTTGCGGCGCTGGGCAAAGACGGTGTTGAGCGTGGAGCCGTTCCACTCCAGCGTGCGCCCGCCCGCCAGCGCGGCCTTGACCGAGAACGACATGTCGGTGCGCGCGGTCTCCACTTGCAGCTCGCCCAGCAAGCGGATCAGGTTCGGATAGGTGCGCTCATTGAAGACCAGAAAGCCGGTGTCCACGCCCCAGGTGCGCGGGCCCTGCGCGGTGGGCAGGGTCACATCCACCGTGTGGGTGTGGCCGCCAAAGTAGTTCCCCGCCTCGAACAGCGTGATGTCTGCCTGCCCGCGCAGGCTGTGCGCCACGGCCAGGCCCGAGATGCCGGAGCCGACAATGGCGATGCGCCGCGGGCCGCGGCGGCCACCCGGTGTACCGCCGGGAGCTCTATCTTTGACATGGACAAACATGGCTGTAACCGGTTAGTATTAGATTTAAATCTCAGATTAACTCGTTTTGACCTAGACAAAACAAGAAATCGTGAAAGACCCTAAAGAACAGTCAGAATTGGTTTCATCGCCCATGGACAGCCTGCCCATCGCCGCCGTCGAGCGCGACACCGGCCTGTCCAAGGACACGCTGCGTGTGTGGGAGCGCCGCTATGGCTTCCCGCAACCGGTACGCGATGCCTTCGACGAACGCGTCTATCCCGTCGAGCAGGTGGAACGGCTGCGCCTGATCGCCCGGCTGCTCAGCAGCGGCCAGCGCCCCGGCCGGGTGGTGCCCTTGCCCCTGCCGGAGCTGCTACAGCTGGCGCAGGACCACGCACAGGGCACGGACACCGACCTCAAGCCCAGCCCGGCGCATCAGCAGCTGCTGGCGCTGCTGCGGGAACACGATATTGCGGCACTGCGCCGCGCACTCAACCACGCCAGTTTGCAGATGGGCCTGGGGCGTTTCGTCACCGATCTGCTGGCGCCGCTGAACGTGATGGTGGGCGAGGCCTGGATGCGTGGCGAGATCCAGGTGTTCGAGGAACACATGTACACCGAGAGCGTGACAGCCGTGCTGCGCAGTGCCATCGGCAGCACGCAAGCGCTGCCGATGCCGGGACGCCCGCGCGTGCTGCTGTCCACCTTCCCGCAGGAGCCGCATGCGCTGGGCCTGCTGATGGCCGAAGCCATGCTGGTGCTGGAAGGCTGCGAGTGCATCTCGCTGGGTGTGCAGACGCCGGTGCTAGAGATCGCCCAGGCGGCCCAGGCCAACCGGGCGCAGATCGTGGGATTGAGCTTCAGCGTCGGCGGCAACGCCAGTCAGCTGCAACGCGGCCTGCAGGAGTTGCGCGCCAAATTGCCGGCGGACACCCACATCTGGGCGGGCGGCAGCCACCCGGCGCTGCAAAAGCGGGAGATTGCCGGCATCACCCCGGTACCGACGCTGGCCGATATCCAGCCGCTGCTGGCGCAGTGGGCCGCAACGCACGAAGGCCTGCCCGCACAGAGCGGGTCAAGGTGAGCGGGCGTCTAGCCACTGCTCAATCACGCGCGTGTCGTTGACGGTGCGCAGTTCGTCATAGGCTGCCTGCGCCTCCGGGTAGCGCCGGCGCAGGTAATTGAGCCACTGCTTGAGTCGGCCGGCGCGGTGGCGTCGCTCGACGCGCGCGCTCACCAGGTGCCAGAAATCCGTCAGCAGCGGTCGCAGCTCGGACCACGCGACCTCGCGGCCGCTCTGGCCCAGCGCCAGCCGCACCGACAGCGCCAGCCCCGGGTCCGCCACCATGCCG
>JAYRLJ010000206.1:0-5935 GCA_041905305.1 Hylemonella sp.
AGAGGGCCAGGTGGTGCGCCTGGGGCCCTGGCTGGGGGGCAATGAACGCAGTTTCTTTGACAACACACACCGAGGCATGGCCGTTTCCACCGACGGCTGCAAGCTGGCCTTCAAGCACGGTGAGGGTGACCGTTACAAGGTCAAGCACACCATCAGGATGATCGACCTGTGCGAGCCGACGCCCTGAGCGGCGGCGTGGGGGCGGGCGGCTCGTCATTTCGCGCGACAATACGCCCATGAATTGGCTCGACGAGATCAAGTGGGACGCGCAGGGCCTGGTGCCCGTGATCGCGCAGGAGCGCGGCAGTAAGGACGTGCTGATGTTCGCCTGGATGAACCGCGAGGCGCTGCAGAAGACGGCCGAACTGGGCCGTGCGGTCTACTTCAGCCGCTCGCGCGGCAAGCTCTGGTTCAAGGGCGAGGAATCGGGCCATGTGCAGACGGTGCACGAAATCCGGCTGGACTGCGACAACGACGTGGTGCTGCTCCAGGTCACCCAGCTTGGCCACGAGCCTGGCATTGCCTGCCACACCGGGCGCCACAGCTGCTTCTTCAGCGTGCTGAAGGACGGCGCCTGGCAGGCGGTCGATCCGGTCTTGAAAGACCCCGAATCCATCTACAAATGAACGCCATGTCCGACACCCGCAACAATTCCGCCGATGCCCTGGCCCGCCTGGCGGCCGTGGTTGAAAGCCGCCTGCCCGCCAACGGCGGCGACCCGGAGAAAAGCTATGTGGCGCGCCTGCTGCACAAGGGGCCGGATGCCTTCCTCAAGAAAATTGGCGAAGAAGCGACCGAAGTGGTGATGGCGGCCAAGGATGCCGACCATGGCGGCGACCGCAGCAAGATCCTCTACGAGGTGGCCGACCTCTGGTTTCACAGCATGATCGCGCTGGCGCACTACGGCTTGTCGCCGGCCGACGTGATTGCCGAGCTGGAGCGCCGCGAGGGCACCAGTGGCATCGAGGAAAAGGCGCTGCGCAAGGCGCTGGCGCGCGAGGGCGGGCTGTCGTGAGCCGCAGCGAAGCGGAGCGTCTGCAGTCGCTCACCACGCTGGGCACGGTCAGCTATGTGCTGCACCTGATCGTGGCCGTCGGCGCGCTGGTGCCCGGTGCACAGATCAGCCCGGTGCTGCTGGTGGTGGCGCTGGTGCTGGATCTGGTCAAGCGTGAAGACGCTGATGGCACCTGGCATGCTTCGCATTTCCGCTGGCGCATCCGTACCGTGCTGATCGCCGCGGCGCTGTATGTGCTGACGCTGCCCTTGTGGTTTTTTCTGCTGCTGCCGGGCTGGTTGGCTTGGCTGGCGATTTCGGTCTGGTTCCTCTACCGCATCATCCGCGGCACGGTGAACATGAACAAGGGTCTACCCATGGAGTTTTCGGCATGAGCCACGTTGCGCACCGCGATCCGGACTGCATCTTCTGCAAGATCATTGCCGGCCAGATTCCCTCGAAGAAGGTCTATGAAGACGAGGAGATTTACGCCTTTCACGACATCCAGCCCTGGGCGCCGGTACATTTCCTCATGGTTCCGAAGCTGCATATTCCGTCCCTGGCCCAGGTCGGACCGGAGCACGCTGCGCTGCTGGGGCGCATGATGGCGTTGGCGCCCAAGCTGGCACTGCAGGAGGGCTGCCAGCCCTACCCAGAAGGTGGGTTTCGCATCGTCTGCAATACCGGCGAGCATGGCGGGCAGGAGGTGCACCACCTGCATGTCCACGTCATCGGCGGGCCGCGTCCGTGGCGCAAGGGTTAATTCGGCGCCGACCGTGCGACCTGCCGCGGCGAAGATTAGAATTGATTAATTCCTGAGGAGTGATATATGGGTTCGTTTTCTATCTGGCACTGGCTGATCGTCCTGCTGATCGTCGTCATGGTGTTTGGTACCAAGAAGCTCAAGAATCTGGGCAGCGACCTCGGTGGCGCGGTCAAGGGTTTCAAGGACGGCATGAAGGACGGTTCTTCCACTGAAGAGAAGCCGGCAGCGCCGGCCGCCCAGGTGAGCAATGCCGCGCCGGCCGCTGACAAGACCACCATCGACGTCGAAGCCAAGACCAAGTCCTGATTGCCGCTTAGGCAGACATGATCGATCTCGGCATTTCCAAGATGGCGCTGATCGGCGCGGTGGCGTTGATCGTCATCGGGCCGGAGAAGCTGCCGCGCGTGGCCCGCACGGTGGGCACCTTGCTGGGCAAGGCGCAGCGCTACGTGGCCGACGTCAAGGCCGAGGTCAACCGTTCCATGGAGCTCGACGAGCTCAAGAAGATGAAGGACTCGGTCGAAGGTGCGGCGCGCGAGGTCGAGAATTCGATCCAGACCACCACCAGCGATTTCGAGCAGAGCTGGGCCGAGGCGACGTCGGGGCTGGAGTCCACCAGCCTGGAGCCGCCGCCCCTGTCCCATCCCGAATACAAGCATCCGCGCAAGAACTGGCGCCTCAAGCGCGGCGCGACGCCGCTCTGGTACAAGGCGCGGCACGGGGTGCGCACGCGGGCGCTGTCGGGCGCCGCCCGGGTGGCCCGCTACCGGCCGCAACGGCTGAGCTGACGGCGCTGCGGGCATCGATTTTCCAGCGGGGCTGATGCCGGTTCAAACTGGCGCAGACCCTGCGTACTGCACCAACTAGCCATGGCAGACCCACAATCCAAAGAAGACGAACTGGCGGGAACGGAGCAGCCCTTCGTGCAGCACCTGATGGAGCTGCGCGACCGGCTGCTGAAGTCCATCGTGGCCATGGCGGTGATGACGGCCGTGCTGGCGCTGTATCCCGGCCCGGCCGCGCTCTACGACATTCTGGCCGCGCCTCTGGTGGCACACCTGCCCAAAGGGGCGACGCTGATCGCCACCTCGGTGATCTCGCCCTTCATGGTGCCGCTCAAGATCATGCTGATGACGGCCTTCCTGTTGGCGCTGCCGGTCATCCTCTATCAGGCCTGGGCCTTCGTCGCGCCCGGGCTGTACATGCACGAGAAGAAGCTGGTGCTGCCGCTGGTGATCTCCAGCACCGTGCTGTTCTTCATCGGCGTGGCGTTCTGCTATTTCTTCGTCTTTGGTCAGGTCTTCGCCTTCATCCAGAGCTTTGCGCCCAAGAGCATCACGGCGGCGCCGGACATCGAGGCCTACCTGAGCTTCGTGCTGACTATGTTCCTGGCCTTCGGCCTGGCTTTCGAGGTGCCCGTGGTGGTGGTTGTGCTGGCGCGCATGGGGGTGGTGAGCGTGCAGAAGCTCAAGGACTTCCGCGGTTACTTCGTCGTGCTGGCCTTCATCATTGCCGCCATCGTCACGCCGCCGGACGTGGTGTCGCAACTGGCCTTGGCCATCCCCATGGTCCTGCTGTACGAGCTCGGCCTGTGGGCGGCCCAGATCTTCATCAAGCACACCAAGGCGCCCGAGCCCGAGGACGCCGAAGCGCCCCAGGCCTGACGCTGCGCCCGGGCGCTATTGCGGCTGGACGCGCCGCGGCTTGGGTCGCACGCCCGGCACGACATCGATTTCCGTCTGGTTGTTCTGGCGCAGCAGGCCGAAGCGGGCCGCCACCCCCGGCTTGAGCGCAGCCACCTGGGCCAGCAACCCCGAGACATCCTGCACCGGCTTGCCGGCCACGCTGGTGATGACGTCGCCGGGCCGGATGCCGGCCTGCGCGGCCGGGCCGTTCTGCAGCACGCCGGTGATGATGACGCCGCGGCTGGCCTTGATCCCGAAGGTTTCCGCCAACTCTGCCGAGAGTTCGCTCGGCTCCACCCCGATCCAGCCGCGCGTCACCTGGCCATCCTTCACGATGCTCTCCAGCACCTGCTTGGCCGTTGACACCGGGATGGCGAAGCCGATGCCCATGTTGCCGCCCGAGCGCGAGTAGATGGCCGTGTTGATGCCCAGCAGGTTGCCACTGGTGTCGACCAGGGCGCCGCCGGAGTTGCCGGGGTTGATGGCGGCATCGGTCTGGATGAAGTTCTCGAAGGTGTTGATGCCGAGCTGGTTGCGGCCCAGCGCGCTCACGATACCGCTGGTCACGGTCTGGCCGACGCCGAAGGGGTTGCCGATGGCCAGCACCTGGTCGCCCACCTGCAGCGTGTCGGAGTTGCCCAGCACGATCACCGGCAGCTTGTCGAGTTCGACCTTCAGTACGGCCAGATCGCTGTCGGGGTCGGTACCAATCACCTTGGCGCGGGCCTGCCGGTTGTCGTTCAGGATGACCTCGATCTCATCGGCGCCGTCGATCACATGGTTGTTGGTCAGGATGTAGCCCCCCGGGCTGACAATGACGCCGCTGCCCAGGCCAACCTGCGGCTCGTTGTCCTGGTCGCCGAAGAAGAAACGGAACCACGGGTCGTTGCTGTTGGGGTGGTTCTTGGGCGCCTTGCTGGTGCTGATGCTGACCACGGCCGCCGAGGCCTTTTGCGCTGCCGCGCGGAAGCTGCCGGCCGGCACGCTGTCGGGCGGGCTGGCGGGCGCTTCCAACAGCGCCACGCTGCCTAGGTACGAGGCTTGGCCCAACCAGGCTGGCTTGAGGGTCAGCACCACGAAGTAGGCGGCCAGCAGCACGGTGACCACCTGGGAAAACAGCAACCAGTAACGTTTCATGGAGAAATTGTAGAGTGGCGCCTGTGAAGCCGCAGATCGTCATCCATATTCAGCCGCAGGCTGCGTCCAAACCGGCGGCAGGAACCCCCTGCAACGGCTGCGGCATCTGCTGTCTGAGTGAGCCCTGTCCGCTGGGCATGCTGCTGTCACGTCGGCGGCACGGCGCCTGCGAGGCGGTTCGCTGGGATGCCGCGGCGTGCCAATACCGTTGTGGTGCCTTGACCGACGCGACGGGGGTGCTGCAGCAGGCCTTGCCGCGCGGCCTGCGTTGGCTGGTACCGGTTGGGCGGGTGCTGCTGACAAGGCTGGGGCGGCGCTGGATCGCCGCTGGGCAGGGGTGCGACTGCACCCTGGAAGTGCAGGGGCTGCAGGCCGGAACTGACCGACAATCGTCCACATGACCGATCGCACCCAACTCCTCCAGGCCTTCGACACGCTGCTGCAGCCTGAACGTTTCCGCGACTACGGCCCCAATGGGCTGCAGGTGGAAGGGCGCGCTGCAGTACGCAAGATCGTCTCCGGTGTCACCGCCAGCAGGGCGTTGATCGAGGCGGCGGTTGCGGCCAAGGCCGACGCCATCTTCGTGCACCATGGCCTGTTCTGGCGCGGCCAGGACGGTCGCGTCACCGGCTGGATGAAGCAGCGCCTGGCGCTGTTGCTGGCCCATGACATCAACCTGTACGCCTACCACTTGCCGCTCGATGCGCATCCGGAATTGGGTAACAACGCCCAACTGGGACTGAGGCTGGGCCTGCGGGCCGAGCAGCGCTTCGGAGACCAGGAGCTGGGTTTTCTTGGTGCCCCTGTCCAGGGCGATGGTTTCACGTCGGCTGATGACCTGGCTGCCCATGTGGAACGAGCACTGAATCGACCGGTGACGCTTGTCCATGGAGCGCAGTCAGCTATCAAAAAAATAGCATGGTGCACCGGTGGAGCGCAAGGCTACTTTGAGGCTGCCATCGCCGCCGGCGCCGACGCCTTCCTCACCGGGGAGATTTCCGAGCCGCAGGCGCATTACGCGCGTGAGTGCGGTGTGGCCTATCTGGCCTGTGGCCACCATGCCACTGAGCGCTATGGCGCGCCGGCGGTGGCGGCGCACGTGGCGGCGCAACTGGGGCTGGCCCATGAGTTCATCGAGATCGACAACCCCGCCTGACCGCATGCACAAGCCTCTTGCCATCACCATGGGCGATGCCGCCGGCATCGGCCCCGAAATCATTGCCAAGGCCTTCCGCGATGCGCCGGAGGTGATGCGGGGCTGTTTTGTCGTGGGCGATGTCGCCACACTGCGGCGTGCCACCCGCCTGGTTCGCCGGGACGGCGAGGTGGGGCAGCCGCTGGCCGTGCTGGAGA
>JAYRLJ010000207.1:0-5931 GCA_041905305.1 Hylemonella sp.
TGGTGCGCACCACGTTGTTGTAAGGGTCCTGCTCCGTCAGCGACCAGCCCGAGGTCTGGCTGTGCGTGCGCAGCATCAGGCTCTTGGGGTTCTTGGCGTTGAAGCCCTTCATGATGCGGCACCACAGCAGGCGCGCGGCGCGCATCTTGGCGATTTCCAGGTAGAAATTCATGCCCACCGCCCAGAAGAAGGACAGTCGGCCCGCGAAGTCGTCCACGTCCATGCCCTTGGCGATGGCGGTCTTCACATACTCCTTGCCGTCGGCCAGGGTGAAGGCCATCTCCAGCGCCTGGTTGGCACCGGCTTCCTGCATGTGGTAGCCCGAGATCGAGATCGAGTTGAACTTGGGCATGTTCTTGCTCGTGTACTCGATGATGTCGCCGATGATGCGCATCGACGGCTCGGGCGGATAGATGTAGGTGTTGCGGACCATGAACTCTTTCAGAATGTCGTTCTGAATCGTCCCGCTCAACTTGTCCTGGCTCACGCCCTGCTCTTCCGCCGCCACCACATAGCCGGCCAGTACGGGCAGCACGGCGCCGTTCATGGTCATGGAGACGCTCACCTTGTCCAGCGGGATCTCGTTGAACAGGATCTTCATGTCTTCCACCGAGTCGATCGCCACGCCGGCCTTGCCGACGTCACCGGTGACGCGAGGGTGATCACTGTCGTAGCCGCGATGGGTGGCGAGGTCAAAGGCCACGGACACGCCCTGGCCGCCAGCGGCCAGCGCCTTGCGGTAGAAGGCATTGGACTCTTCGGCGGTGGAAAAGCCGGCGTACTGGCGGATGGTCCAAGGCCTCACCGCGTACATGGTGGCCTGCGGGCCGCGCAGATAGGGCTCGAAACCGGGCAGCGTGTCGGCATGCGGCAGGCCCTGCAGATCGGCCGCGGTGTAGAGCGGCTTGACCGTGATGCCGTCAGGGGTGACCCAGTTCAGGGCGTCGACATTGCCACCGGGGGCGGATTTGGTGGCGGCCTTGTGCCAGGCTTCAAGGCTGGCACTCTGGAATTCGGGTTTGTTCGAGCTCATGGGTCACATCGGGACGCCCGCAGGCGCCCTGGGTTGAGGTGCAAGGAGTTTACATCATTCATAATTATTGATGCAAAATATTCTGCAAAGCTTACAATCCACGCCATGTCTGCAGTCTCCCTCTCCCCCCGCGCACTTTACGAGGAAGTGGCCGAACTCCTGCGCCAGCGCATTTTCAGTCGCGAACTGGAGCCCGGTAGCTGGATCGACGAGCTGAAGATTGCCGAAGACTACGGCATCAGCCGCACGCCGCTGCGCGAGGCGCTCAAGGTGCTGGCGGCCGAGGGCCTGGTGACCATGAAGGTGCGCCGCGGCGCCTACGTCACCGAGGTCAACGAGAAGGACATGGCCGACGTCTACCACCTGCTCGGCTTGCTGGAGAGCGACGCTGCCGGCGTGGTGGCCGCGCAGGCGACGCCCGAGCAGTTGGCCGAGTTGCAGGCGCTGCACGAGGAGCTGGAGGCCGCTGCCCGTGGCACACCGGACCGGGAGCGCTTCTTCGCCATCAACGAGCGTTTCCACATGCGCCTGCTGGAGATTGCCGACAACCGCTGGCGCAACCAGATGGTGGCCGACCTGCGCAAGGTCATGAAGCTCAACCGGCACCACTCGCTCTTCAAGTCCGGCCGTATCGAGGAATCGCTGGCCGAGCACCGCGCCGTCATGGCGGCACTGCAGGCCCGTGACGCCGACGCCGCGACGCGGACCATGTTGACGCACTTTCGCAACGGCCTCGAAGCCGCCGTCTAGCCAGCCACGTCAGGCTGACTAGAATGACCCTACAGCGCGCCCGGGAACTTTGAGTTTGCGGCCGGGCGCGGCCGATCCACTCATACCAAGTCGTCTGACCGACATGCCCGGGACCAGGAAAGCGCCGCCCGCCGAGGAACAGCCCGGCACGTCCATGCAACAGACCTTGCTGGAGTACCAGGCCATCTTGGCCAATGCCTCCATCGGCATCATGTTCACGCGGGACCGCAAGGTGTTGCACTGCAACCCGAAGTTCTCCGAGATCTTTGGCTGGCCGCATGGTGAATTGGTCGGCCAGCCCGGCTCGGTGTTCTACCTGTCGGACAAGGATTACGCCGAGATCGGCCGCATCGCCACCCCCCTGCTGTCCAGCGGCGGCATGCTCGATCACGAGCTGCCCATGCGCCGCAAGGATGGCAGCGCCATCTTCTGCCACATGCGGGCCAAGGCCATCAACCCGCGGAACACCGCCGAGGGCACGATCTGGATCATCGAGGACATCAGCGAGCGCAAGCGCGCCGAGTCGCGGCTGCAGGAGCTGCTCTACAAGCAGCAGGCCATCCTGGAATACGCCTCGCTGGGCATCATGTTCACCAGCAACGGCAAGATCGTGCACTGCAACCCCCGCTTCGAGGCCATGATGGGCTGGCCGGTCGGTGCGCTTGAAGGCCACTTGGCCGAGGTGTTCTTCCGCAGCCAGGCGGACTACGTCTATTTCGGCCAGCTGGTCGGCCCGCGCCTGGCGCTGGGCGAGCTGGTGGACATCAACTGGGAAAACACGCGCCGCGACGGCTCGGCGGTCTGGTGCCGCCACCTGGCCAAGGCCTTGCCCAGCGCCGACGGCAGCCAGAGCACGATCTGGATCACCGAGGACATCAGCGACCGGCGTGCCGCCGAGCAGGCCCTGGCCGCCGCCCACCGCGAGCTGGAACAGCGGGTGCAGGAGCGCACCGAAGCGCTGGCCCAGACCAACGCGCGCTTGATCCAGGAAGTCAACGAGCGCAAGGAGATCGAGCAGCACCTGCGGGCCAGCGAGGCACGTTTCCGCGACCTGACCACCCTGTCGTCGGACTGGTACTGGGAGCAGGATGCTGATTTCCGCTTCACAGAGATTACGGGAGGGGCCTCTGCACCTTACCTGTCCAGAAATCAGACGACCGGCAAGCGGCGTTGGGAGTTGCCAGCGAGCGGCGTCACCGAGGCGCAGTGGCAGGAGCACCGCGCCCAGTTGGAGGCGCACCTTCCGTTCAGGGACTTCGTTTACCAGATCGCCTCGCCGACCACCGGTGAGCTGCACTGGTTTTCCATCAGCGGCCGACCCATTTTCGAGAATGGCGAGTTCCGCGGTTACCGTGGCATCGGTTCGGACATCACCGAACGCAAGCGCAGCGAGCGGCAGATCGAATTCCTCGCCTACCACGACCCGCTGACCGGCCTGCCCAACCGTGTGCTGCTGGAGGACCGCCTGCAACAGGCCATGGCTCACGCGGACCGCAACCAAACGCAGCTGGCCATGATGTTCATGGACCTGGACAACTTCAAGCAGATCAACGACTCGCTCGGCCACGCCGCTGGCGACTGCCTGTTGCAGGAGGTGGCCTCCCGGCTGGGCGACTGCGTGCGCGAGACCGATACCGTCAGTCGCCAGGGCGGCGACGAGTTCATCCTGCTGCTCACCGACCTGCAGGAGATCGACGGCTGCCTGCCAGTGCTGAGCAAGATCATGAACCGTCTGCAGGACCCGTTCATGGTCGATGACAACGAGCTGTCGACCTCGGTCTCCATCGGCGTGGCCACCTACCCGGCCGACGGCACCGACTTCGAGAGCCTGCGCAAGAAGGCCGACATGGCCATGTACCGCGCCAAGGAGGCCGGACGCAACACCTACCGTTTCTTCGACGAAGCGATGAACAGCGAAGCCGTCGAGCACCTGGTGATCCGCAACGGCCTGCGCCGTGCGCTGGAGCGCAAGGAGCTGCGCTTGCACTACCAGCCCCAGATCGACCTGAGCAGCGGCCAGGTCATCGGCGCCGAAGCACTGCTGCGCTGGCAGCACCCGGAACTGGGCCTGGTTGCGCCGGGGCGCTTCATCCACATTGCCGAGGAAAGCGGCATGATCGTGCCGATCGGCGAGTGGGTGCTGCACACGGCCTGCGAACAGGCTGTGGCTTGGCAGCGGGCCGGCCTGCCGCCGCTGCTGATGGCGGTCAATCTGTCGGCCGTGCAGTTCCGGCGCGGCAACGTGGAGCAAAGCGTCACCCAGGCGCTGACGCAGTCCGGGCTCGACCCGGCGCTGCTGGAACTGGAGTTGACCGAATCCATCCTGATCCAGAACGTGGAGCAGGTGCTGTCCACCGTCAAGGCGCTCAAGCGCCTGGGCGTCAAGCTGGCCATCGACGATTTCGGTACCGGTTACTCCAGCCTCTCGTACCTGAAGCGCTTCGACATCGACAAGCTGAAGATCGACCAGAGCTTCATCCGTGACCTGGCCACCGACCCGGACGACGCGGCCATCGTGCATGCCGTGGTGCAGATGGCGCACAGCCTCAACCTCAAGGCGATTGCCGAAGGGGTGGAACACGCCGCCATGCTCGGCCAGCTGCGCGAGTTTGGCTGCGACGAAGCCCAAGGCTATTACTTCGCCCGCCCCATGCCAGCGGACGACTTTGCCCACTTCCTGGCCCGTCAAGCCAACGCGCCTCAGACGGGTTGAGTGGCCGGCCGCCGGGATGGCCGGCGGGCAAACCGTTATGATTTGCGGTTTATCGAACGACCGTTCTTTTTTTATAGTTTTCCCGGTCCTTGATCTGCCTGCCCGGCGCCCTTGCGGGCCGCCGCTTCCGTACCTGTCTGCCCCTGTCAGCCCGATGCATCCCGTTCACCCCGACCTCGCCGCCGTCCAGACCCTGCCCCAACTGCTTGCCTTTCGCGCCGCCGTCACCCCCCAGGGCGAGGCCTACCGCGAATTCCAGCCTGCCGGCGAGCGCTGGCTCAGCCTGAGCTGGCGTGATGTCACCTTGCGGGTGCGCGTCTGGCAACAGGCCCTGGCTGCCAGCGGCGTGGGCCATGGCGACCGCGTGGCCATCCTGCTGCCCAACGGGCTCAATGCCATGAGCGTTGACCAGGCCACGCTGGCCCAGGGTGCGGTGCCGGTGCCGATGCACGCCATCGACAACCCGGGCAGCATTGCCTACATCCTGGCCGACTGCGAAGCCGCCCTGCTGGTGGTGTCGCTGGCCGAGCAATGGGACGCCATCCGCGCGGTCGGCACGCCCCTGCCCGCGCTGCGCGCCGTGGTGGTGGTGGAAGCCGACTCGCTGGGCAACGGCGCGGCGTCCGGCGGCACCCCGGTACTGAGCCTGCGCGACTGGCTCGCGCGCGGCCAGTCCCACACCGCCTTGCCGTCCGGCCCGGGGCCGGACGATCTGGCGGCCATCGTCTACACCTCGGGCACCACCGGCAAACCCAAGGGCGTGATGCTCACGCACCGCAACGTGGTGGCCAATGTGCAGGCCGTGATGGCACGCGTGACGCCGACCGAGGACGACGTCTTCCTGTCCTTCCTGCCGCTCTCGCACACCTTCGAGCGCACCGCCGGCTATTACCTGCCGATCGCGGCTGGCAGCTGCGTGGCCTATGCGCGCTCGGTGCAGCAGCTGGCCGAAGACCTGAAGACCGTCCAGCCCACGGTGCTGATCTCGGTGCCCCGCATCTACGAGCGGGTGCATGCCAAGCTGCTGGAACGCCTCGCCGAGTCGCCGTTCAAGATGCGTCTGTTCGAGGCCGCCCAGGCGGTGGGCTGGCGGCGCTTCCGCGCTGGCCAGGGCCTGCTGCCGCCGCGGCCTGAAGAGGCACGCGCCGCCGGCCTGTGGCGCTACCTGCCCTGGGCGCTGCTCAAGCGCCTGGTGGCCGAGCCGTTGCTGGCGCAGTTCGGCGGCCGGGTGCGCGTGGCGGTGAGCGGCGGTGCGCCGCTGTCACCCACCATTGCGCGCTGCTTCCTCGGCCTGGGCTTGCCGCTGGTGCAGGGTTACGGCATGACCGAGACCTCGCCCGTGGTGGCCGTCAACGCCCTGAGCGACAACGAACCGGCCAGCGTGGGCCGGGCCCTGCCCGGCGTGGAGGTGCGCATCGGTGACCAGCGCGAGCTG
>JAYRLJ010000208.1:0-5916 GCA_041905305.1 Hylemonella sp.
CGCCTGGTGTTCCTTGCCCAGGTTGCGCACCAGCGTCCGCAGCGTGTTGGGCTGGCAACGCGCAGGCGGCTGCACGAGGGCCAGCGCGTCGCCCCAGCGTTGCTCCATGCACAGCACGTCCACGCGCAAGGTCACGTCGGTGCCGGCCTCGCCGGTGCGGGCGCGGATGTGCGGGGCCACCTGCTGCTCGCGCGCTACCAGCACCGCCTGCAGTTCGGTGCGCAGTGCGTCTGCATCGCGGCCGGCCGCAGCACCGGCACGCAACAGCTCGCGGTAGCCCTCGACGCTGGGCCAGCGCTCGAAACGCCTGCGGCGCAGGGCCTGGGCCTCGTCGGCCCAGCCATCACGCTCGTAGCAGCGCAGCATGTCCAGTTGCAGGTGGTCATCCTCCGGATGGGCCTTCAGCGCCACCTCGGCATTGGCGAAGGCTTCGCGCAGGCGCCCATTCCGCTCCAGGAAGGCGGTGACAGCCCCATAGGTGCCCGCGGCAGGCAAGTCTTCTCGCAGCACGGCCAGGGCGCCGTCGATGTCGCCATCGGCTTCCAGGCGCCTGAGGTACAGGTGCTCCAGCGTCAGGAGCCCGGCCGGGCGTTCGTTGTGCCGGTCGTAGTAGGGTTCGCGGCGCTTCAGCCGCCGCGCCTCGGCCACCTTGGCGGCGTGGGCGGCCCGCGCGGCCAGCACAGCGTCCTTCGCGGCGCGCCAGCGGGCGGCCAGGCTGCGACTGAAGCGCTCGCGCGCGGCATCGCCCAAAGCCGCTTCGGCGGCCGCGGTGTCGAAGCTCATCATCGGATCGTCCAGCAGCACCTGCAGGTAGCTGTCGCCGAAGGCAGCGGGCCGCGGACCAGCGGCGCGCAGCGCTTCGACCCATTCGTCGCCGATGGCGCGCGCCAGGCCGCCGATGTCGCCGCCGGAATCATCGGCCTGCTCCATCGCGGCCCAGGCGCGGCGCAGGGCGTGCAGGCCCAGCGCCAGCGCATCTTCCGGATGTCGCGCCCGGGTCTGCGCCAGCAGCGGCAACACGTCGGCGGCGCGTTGCGCGTAGCCGAAGGTCTGGCGCCAGTCCAGGAAGTCGCGGCCCGGTGCCAGGATCTGCGTGGCCAGGGCCTTCAGCTCGGTCAGGCCGGCGGCGCCTCGCTGCACCTCGCTGAGCTTGCGCCACTGCTGCAGTTCACGTTCGACGGCGGGGTCGCGGTCGGCCAGTTCGAGCAGGCGCTGCGCCATCACCTGCGCGTCCTGGCCGCGCAGGAACTCGGCCAGGGCCTCGCGGCGGTCCTCGATGGTGCGGGCACGCTTGGCTGCCGCAGCCGTTTTCGCACGGGCGCCCTCGTCCGGGGCCGGCGCATCGCCGCCAAGCAAGCCGCGCCAGACCATGGCCAGCGCCACCTGGTGCTTGCAGAACCAGCCGTCCTCGGCATTAGGGCAGTCGCACTGGCCACCCACGGCGCCCTCGTCGACCCAGACTTCAACCTCGTAGGGCTGCGTGCCCACCACCGTCGCGCGCGCCGCGGGCACGGGCCCGTCTTCCTGTTCAACGGCCTGCACCGCATCGGACTGGGCATAGGCCTGGCCGCGCTTGAAGATGGTGGCGTTGCTGGTGGCCTTCAGGGCCCCATCGCTCAGTGCCTGCAGCAGGGCGTGATCCGCCGGATGGCTCATCGCCGCAGGTCTTGCCGCGCGCGGCGGAACTCGCGCCCGTTGAGGTGTCGGAACTCGGGCTTGACGACCACGCGACCCTCGAACTTGCGGGCTATCCAGTCGGCAGCGTTCTCCGTGTCGCCGATGTCCCGCAAGGCCTGGTCCACCTCGCGGGGTTCGTGCCCGCCAAACTCATCGAATAGGCCCTCACAGCCAGGCAGCCCCAGGCGCTCGAAAACCTCGTCGGACGAATACGTCTTGGCCGTGCCGTCCTTCAACTCGGCCACCTGCTGGCGCAGGCCCTCGGCCACGGCCTCCTGCTCGGCGGGGCCGCCATGGAACGACAGTTCCCACATCAGCCCTTCGATCACCTGGCCCAAGGTCACGTCTTCCACCTGGGCGCGCCCGATCTCCTGCATCCAGGCCTGGGCCGCCTGGTCGTCCTCGGTGATGCGCACGCTTTGGTTCACGCGGACCGGCAGCGCCAGCAGGCTGCGCAGCGGCGTGAGCGACACGGCCCACTCGATGCGTTCGCCCTTGCGCTTGTGCTCCTCCGGATGGTCTTCCTGCAGCACCGGCCCCACGCCATGCAGGCGCAGTCGGGTCGTGCCGCTGTAGGTCTGGGTGTGCGTGTCCAGGCCCCACTGCGCGTAAAGCTCCAGGGTTTCGATGCGGTCGTGCGCAGGCTGCTGCTCACCATGGACCGGGCCTTTGCTCGCCTCGGCACAGAGCTCGCCGACGAACGACGGTCGATAGATGCGCTTGAGCAGCGGGCTGGCCTCCATCAGGGCGAAGACATCGGCCAGCGTGACTTGCGGATGCAGGGTGATGGCCTCGAACAGGAACTCGTGCGCACGGTCGGTGACCTTGCGCTCCTTGGGGCGCGGGCCGAGTTCATCAGGCTCGGGGCGGAAGGCCCGCAGGACCAGTTCCGGGCCTGGGCGCAGGATCAGGTGGTGCATGGTTTGCGCATTTTGCGGGAGGGCCCGACGGCGGGTGTCCGGACCGGGTGCACCGAGGATGATCCGACGTTGCGAGCGCCGCCGCATGCGCCATTCGCGTTTCGTCTGTTTCGCATGCTTCGAGTCAGCATGCCAAACTTGCCCGCATGAAGAGCGCCCGCAAGACCACCGAATCCAAGCGGCACGTCGCCCCTCTTGCGCTGTCCGTGAATGTCGACCTCGACCTGCTGGTCGAAGTCGTGCGGCGCCATGTCAAGCTGACGGCTCAGGCCACGCGATTGATCAAGGGCGAGTTTGCGCAGGTCTTCCAGATCCCAGCGATCAGCGCCAGCGCCAGCGCTCGAGAGAACGCCACTGCCCGGCCTGAGCCGGCCGCCGAACACATTCTCACCACCCAGGAAGCAGCCGACCTGGTCGGCGCATCGCGCCCCTACATCGTGGCCCGCATCGAGGCCGGCGACATCCCGCTGCACCAGCAGGTTGGGAACCAGCGACGGGTACTCCGATCCGCAGTCTTGGTCTGGCACCGCCAGGAGCAGACCCGGCGCCGCAAGGCCCTGGGCCAACTCGGCGCTGACCTCGAATGCGAGATCCTCTCGGGCTGAGTTCGCGATACCCGTCGCCGGCGACGGCGACACCTTGTTCGGCGCGACCACCTGCGACCTGTTGATCCACTTCGACCACAACGGACAGGTTCGCCTGCACTTGATTCCGCAAGTTCGTTGCCATCAGCATCGACGTCCAGCGCCCAGAAGTCTTCCTGCTGTGGCTGGACGACGGCCCGACAGCAGGACGGTTGAGCGCCCCCAGTCATCATCTTAGGCTCAAGAAGAATGACCATTTTTCTGGGCATACTTCCAAATTTTGATTAATATTCTGGACAAACGAACGTGCCCGACAGTTCCATGGTCCTCGAGCGCCAGCTGCTGCTCCAACTCGGCGATCGGCTCAAGCGCCTGCGCAAGGCACAGGGCCTTGGCACGGTGGAGATGTCAAAGCGTGCCGGCATCTCCCGCACCACGCTGAGTTCAGTCGAATCGGGCGATCCGGGTCCGGCCATCGGGACCTACCTGCGCGTGATGTCGGTGCTGGGCATCAGCGGTGAACTGGCCTTGTTGGCCGGCGACGTGTTGCGGCCCGGGCCGCCTGGGACGGCGGCGGCCAGGTCCAAGCGCGCCCGCCCGGTCGTGCAAATGACCGTCTCCACCGAGGAGACCCGACATCAAACCCAGGACCTTCAAAGCCTGGCGCTGCACGAAGAGGCTATTCGGCTGGTGCGCTCCGCCCCTGAACTTCTCCTCCAGGCCCAGAACACGCTGGACCGCTGGCTGGCGTCAGGCAACTCACGCACGATGGGCTTGTGGCAGGAATGGCAGGAGATTCTTCGCGGCAGGAAGTGGCGCAAGGTGCTGGGGCGAACTCGGCGGGCGCAGGAGCTTCGCCAGGCATCGCCACTGACGGCGGCGCTCCCCGCGAAAGTGCGACAGGACGTCCTGCAACAAGTGCGTGAGCTGCGAAGGGGTATCGCGCTCGGTGGCCCAACGCCGCCAGCATCGGCATGACCGGCAACGTGCTTCGGTACGGCGTGGGGAAGACACCCTGACCAGCCAAGTCGCGCATGCCCAGTCGTGAGTTCTGCACACTGGCACAAAGCGCAAATGTCGAATATATTCGACACATCTGAGTACTTGCGCAGGCGTCTCCAATGTCTTCATTGCGTCTCGACGAGATCGGTCGGATGGTTCGCACGCGCCGCGAGGAGCTCGGCCTCTCCCAGGCACGATTGGCGCGCCTTTCCGGTCTGTCGCGCGCAACGATCAACCAACTTGAAACCGGCACCATCGTTGACCTCGGCGTCACCAAACTTGCGCAGCTTCTGGACCTCCTCGGCCTGTCCTTGCGTGCGGAGCATGAAGGGAGTCGGAGTCGGGGGCTGCAGGCCATCAGCCAGACAGCCAGCGTCAGCTACAGGCGAACGCTGACCCCGAAACTGCTGGCCACGGCCCTTGCCAGTGGTGAGATTCCGCCGATGTGGTTGCCGCATGTCTCGACGATGCTCGATGAAGCACCGGCAAAGTTCATCGTCTCGGCCGTCGAAGAGGCCGCGCACTCGCAGGGCGTGCCGGCCAAGGTGGTCTGGCAGCACCTGCTGCGCTGGGCCCATGAACTGAAGTCACCGCGAGCTGCATGGGCATGACGACCGATGTCGTCCGCCGCCAGCCTGCCCGGTTGCCAGAAGGTCCTTGGCGAGCCCTGCTCGCGCAGGCCTTCCTTCTGATCGACGAACTGAGCACGCGCGGTCTCAGCGATCCCTTCTGGACGCTGGGAGGTGGAACGGTGCTCATGTTCCGCTACCGTCACCGGCGCAGCAAGGATATCGACATCTTCGTGCCCGACCCGCAATACCTCGGGCACGTAACGCCTCGCCTCAGTGACCTGGCGGAGACCATCGCCCCGGACTACGTCGAGGGCGCCGGCTACGTGAAACTCCTGCGTCCCGAGGGCGAGATCGACTTCGTCGCCTCGCCCAACCTCACGGACATGCCCTACGAGCGATGGCGGGTTCTCAGGCGGCAGGTGCGAGTGGAGACTGCGACCGAGATCATCGCGAAGAAGCTTTGGCATCGCGGCGATACGCTCAGTGCTCGGGACCTCTTCGATCTATCGTTGGTCATTGAGCGGGAACCGGATGCTCTGCGCCAGGCGCATCGATTCTTGACACGCCACCGGCACGCGCTCATCGACCAGTTGCACAGCCGTTCGGACGTGCTTCGCGCTCAGTTCGAGGCCATCGACACACTTCAATATCGCCCGACATTCGATGAAGCTGCGGCCCGAGCAACGGGGTTCCTGCAGGGCTTCCCCGGTCCTGCAGGACCATGACCTTGAGGCCACAAACACTGTGACGGATTTGTGCCGTAACTTCGAAAAAACAGCCTGAAAACAGCCACTTTTCGGCTCAAAACGCGCGTCTTCAGAACGCCGAATTCATCAACAGCGACAACGACTTACGCCACTTCCTTGAACCCGTCCGGTTCGACTGTTAATCCGTAGGTCCCTGGTTCGAGCCCAGGTCGGGGAGCCAAACATCGAAGGCCCCGCACTCACGTGCGGGGCCTTTTTGTTGTCCACATGCGCCTTGTCGACTGTTCGTGATCAAGTCGAACAGGGATTGCCCGCATCGGACGCGCCGGCAGAGGGTGAAACGGGCCTGAGGCTTGTCCACATCGCCGGTGGAGAACCCTGTGCACAAACGGTGGAGTCCGATGCGAGGCCCTTGCGCCGTGCGGGTCTGCGCTGGATCGCCTGGCGCCGCAGC
>JAYRLJ010000209.1:0-5911 GCA_041905305.1 Hylemonella sp.
TTCTTCGACAGGATGGACGCCACCATCTGCGCCGGCGAGTCGAGCGAGAGTGGCCGCTCGACCGAGATCAGTACGTCGTCGGCCGGCGACAGGTGGGCGGTGCCCCCCCAGGCCAGGCAGCCACGGTGCTGGCGCACGATGTCCTTGAGCTGCTCGATCGGCAGCTCGACATTCGCCAGCACCTCCATGGTGTCGGCCGTGCCGGCCGGTGAGGTGATGGCGCGTGACGACGTCTTGGGGCACAGCATGCCGTGGGCTGCCACGATGGGCACCACCAGCATCGAGGTGCGGTTGCCGGGGATGCCGCCGATGCAGTGTTTGTCGACCACCGGTTGTTCGTGCCAGTCGAGCCGTCGGCCGGCTTCAATCATGGCTTGCGTCAGGTAGTAGACCTCCTCGCGGTCGAGCTCGTCGCGGTTGGTGGCGACGACGAAGGCGGTCAGCTCGATCTTGGAGTAGTGGTGTTCGGTGACATCGCGCACGATGGCGCGGAAGTCGTCCAGGTCGAGCCGTTCGCCGGCCAGCTTGCGGTGCAGGGCACCGATCGACTCGGGCGGCTCGGCCTGCGCGACGCTGACCAGATGGCCTTCCTCAACACCGATCTGGGCAAATGCGGCCTTCGACAGCCCGAGCTGGCCGCAGGCCACGATGGATTCGTCATCCACCACGTTCAACGTGGCCAGCACGCTGCGGCCGTTGGCATGGATATCCACCTTGGACAGGGCCTTGAAGCCTTCGGCGCGGTAGACCTCGCAGTCGCGGTGCATGTAGGCCACATTCTCGTGGTAGGTGTCGATCAGCACCCGGCGCAGCGCCAGCTGTGCCGGGCCTTCGGCGCCGTCGGCGGTCGGGCAGGCGGCACAGGAAGAGGGGGAGTTGTCTTGCATGGAGATAGCCTACACCGATTTGCCGGCCGCGGAAAAGCAAAAGGCTCCCGCAGGAGCCCTTTGCATGACGTTGCGACGCGGTTCGATCAGACGCGCTTGCGGTATTCGCCGGTGCGGGTGTCGATTTCGATCTTGTCGCCCTGGTCCACAAACAGCGGCACGGCCACTTCAAAGCCGGTGGCGATCTTGGCCGGCTTGAGCACCTTGCCCGAGGTGTCGCCCTTGACGGCCGGCTCGGTCCAGGTGATTTCGCGCACGACGCTGGTGGGCAGTTCGACCGAGATGGCCTTGCCGTCGTAGAACACCACTTCAACCGGCATGCCGTCTTCGAGGTAGTTCAGGGCGTCGCCCATGTTCTCGGCTTCGACTTCGTACTGGTTGTACTCGGAGTCCATGCAGACGTACATCGGATCGGCGAAGTAGGAGTAGGTGCACTCCTTCTTGTCCAGAATGATCTGGTCCATCTTGTCGTCGGCCTTGAACACGACTTCGGTACCGAAGTTGGCGATCAGGCTCTTGAGCTTCATGCGCACGGTGGCGGCGTTACGGCCACCGCGGCTGTATTCGGTCTTCAGAACGACCATCGGGTCCTTGCCGTGCATGATCACGTTGCCGGCACGAATTTCCTGAGCGATTTTCATAGTGTTTCCAATGAGTTGGCCGCTCAATGCCCCGAGAAGACCGGTGTTCGTGCGGCAGGTGACGGGAATCCAGTCGGGCGAGCCCCTCCGGATTCCGCAAAGCCTTGAATTTTAACGTTTTTTCAAGGCGCTGAGCGTCAGGTGCGGATGCGGGCGACAAATTCAAGCAACTGGCTTACCAGATCGGGCTGCGCCAGCAGCCGCTGGCGTACGGCCTGGACCGCGGGTGCCCAGGCCGCCGGGTCGGGTGCCGCCAGGGGCAGGGCGTCCACGGCGTTCCAGGTCCGGTGGAAGCGGCGCAGCGAGTCCGGGGCGTCCAGCAGGTCCAGCCAGGCCTGCAGCTTGTGATGGTGCGCGTCGTCGTGCTGCGGGTAGATGTGCCAGACGAAGGGCTGGCCGGCCCAGAGGGCGCGCACCAGCGAGTCCTCGCCGCGCACGAAGTTCAGGTCGCAGGCCCACAGCAGGTGGTCAAAGTCGTCCTGCGCCAGGTAAGGCAGGTAGGACAGGGCAAGCGCCTGGCGCCCATTCCAGGCCGGTTCGTGTTGGTCCAGGTCAGCCACGGCGGCGTGCGTGGCAGCGCTGGCACGGCCGGCGGCCACCAGCAACCGTACGGGCGTCGCCGAGCGGGCCAGATGGGCCAGCAGATCGGGCAGGGCGGGAGGCTCGTAGCAGAACAGTGAAACCAACTGCTCCTGCGGTCGCAGCGCGATGTCGAATCGCGCCAGCCAGGCCGCGCGGTCGAAGCTGGCCTGGCGTGCCAGCAAGTCCGGTTCGCGCAGCAGGCCACCGGTGCGTGGTGTGAAGCCGGGGTAGAAAAAGTGCTTGGTCAGGCCGGCACCGGGGCCGTGCAGCACCGGCGAGGGCAGGCCGTGGCTGCGCTCCACATAAGCCTCGGCCGACAGGTACTCCAAGTTCATCCAGGCGTGTTTTTGGCCTCTGGTGCTCGTCCAGTGGGCGTAGGCAGCTATGAATTCAGGAGCGATCTCGCAGCCGAAGGCTTCCACCAGCACATCGCCCTGGGGCAAGCCCTGCAGGTCGAGCGGCTGCGTCCAGGGCCGCACCTCGACGCCGGGGCTGCCGCTTGGCGCCATCCAGTGCAGGGCGCTGGCGTCGTCCACCCACAGGCGCACGCTCTGGCCGCGTGCCGCCAGCTGGCGTGCCAGCCGCCAGCACACACCGATGTCGCCATAGTTGTCGATGACCTTGCAGAAAATGTCCCAGAGCAGCGCATGCGTCATGCCGGGATTGTCCACAATACCTCGACCACAATACGCTCCCATGGCTTCCGAAACCGATTCCAGCCCGCCGACCGCCGGCAGTCCGCGCCACAGCGATGCCCTGCTGGCGCAGGTGGCTGCGCTGCCCGCGCTGCCGGGTGTCTACCGCTACTTCGACGCCGAGGGCGCGGTGCTCTACGTTGGCAAAGCACGCAACCTGAAGAAGCGGGTGTCCAGTTATTTTCAGAAGAACCACGGCGGCACGCGCATCGGCCATATGGTGGGCAAGATCGCGCGCCTGGAGACCACGGTGGTGCGCTCCGAGGCCGAGGCGCTGCTGCTGGAAAACAACCTGATCAAGACGCTCAACCCGCGCTACAACATCCTGTTCCGCGACGACAAGAGCTATCCCTACCTGAAGATCACGGCTGCCTCGGCGGCCGCGAGTCAAGCGGCTTCGCGCAGCGCGACGGCTTGGCCGCGCGTGGCCTACTACCGCGGTGCAGTGGAGAAGAAGCACCACTACTTCGGTCCCTACCCCAGTGCCTGGGCGGTGAAGGAGGCGATCCTGCTGCTGCAGAAGGTGTTCCGGCTGCGCACCTGCGAAGACACCGTGTTCAGCAACCGCACCCGGCCTTGCCTGCTGTACCAGATCAAACGCTGCTCCGGGCCCTGTGTCGGCCTGGTGACGCCCGAGGCCTATGCGCAGGATGTGGCGCATGCCGAGAGCTTCCTGCGCGGCGAGACGCAGCAGGTGCTGCAGCTGCTGGAGGCGCGCATGCTGCGGCACTCCGAGCAACTGGAGTTCGAGCAGGCAGCCGAGCTGCGCGATCAGATTGCGGCGCTGTCCAACGTGCTGCACCAGCAGGCGGTGGAGAGCGTGGACGACCGCGACGTCGACATCCTGGCCGTCAAGGTGCAGGGCGGGCGCGCCTGCGTCAACCTGGCCATGGTGCGTGGCGGTCGCCATCTTGGCGACCGGGCCTACTTCCCGGTGCATGTCGACGATGCCGCCAACCTGCGTGACGACGAAGACGAGCAGGAGGAGGGGGGCGAGGCGCTGCCGGTGGAGGTGCAGGTGCTGGAGGCCTTCATTGCCCAGCACTACGTGGAAGTGCCTGCAGTGCCGACGCTCATCACCAGCGAGCCGGTGAGCAAGAAGCTGATCGAGGCACTGTCCGAGCAAGCCGGCCTGAAAATCCGTGCCATCCACCAGCCGCGTGAGCAGCGCCGCATCTGGCTGGAGATGGCACAGACCAATGCCGGGCTGCAGCTGGCGCGCCTGCTGGCGGAAGAGGGCTCGCAGCAGGCGCGCACGCGTGCGCTGGCCGAAGCCCTGGCGCTGCCGCAGGACCGGCTAGATGAGCTGCGTATCGAATGCTTCGACATCTCGCACACCGCGGGCGAGGCCACGCAGGCCTCCTGCGTCGTGTTCCATCACCACAAGATGCAGAACAGCGAGTACCGGCGCTACAAGATCGAGAACATCACGCCGGGCGACGACTATGCCGCCATGCGCCAGGTGCTGACGCGCCGCTATGCCCGGCTGGCGCAGGCGCTACGCGAGGGACGCGACGGGGAAGCAGGCGAGGGTGGCATGGCGACCGAGGGCACTGATCGTCTGCCGGACCTGGTGCTGGTTGACGGTGGCAAGGGCCAGGTGGCGATGGCACGCGAGGTGTTCACGCAGCTGGGCCTGGACCTGTCGCTCATCGTCGGGGTGGAAAAGGGTGAGGGCCGCAAGGTCGGGCTGGAAGAACTGGTGTTTGCCGACGGCCGCGAGAAGGTGTACCTGGGCAAGGATTCGGCCGCGCTGATGCTGGTGGCGCAAATCCGCGACGAAGCGCATCGCTTCGCCATCACCGGCATGCGCGCCGCGCGCGCCAAGGTGCGCGTGGGTGGCAGCCGGCTTGAGGAGGTCCCGGGCGTTGGCCCCAAGCGGCGAGCCAAACTGCTGCAACGCTTCGGCGGCGTGCGCGGTGTGGCCGCAGCCAGTGTGGATGACCTGATCACCGTGGACGGCATCTCGCACGAACTGGCTGAAGCCATCTACCGCGCCTTGCATTGAAGCACTCTGTGCTCATGCCACAATCACGCCATGTTCTTCACCATCCCCACCCTCATGACCTGGACGCGCATCGTTGCGATTCCGCTGATCGTGGGCGTGTTCTACCTGCCGCTGGAGCCGGCCACGCGCAACCTCATCGCCACCGTGATGTTTGTCGTGTTCGCGTTGACCGACTGGCTGGACGGCTACCTGGCACGCAAGCTGAACCAGACCTCCGCTTTCGGTGCCTTCCTCGATCCGGTGGCCGACAAGTTCCTGGTCTGCGCCAGCCTGCTGGTGCTGGTGCATCTGAGCCGCGCAAATGTGTTCGTGGCGCTCATCATCATCGGGCGCGAGATCGCCATCTCGGCGCTGCGCGAGTGGATGGCACAGATCGGCGCCTCGCGGAGCGTGGCCGTGCACATGCTGGGCAAGGTCAAGACCACGGTGCAGATGGTGGCCATCCCTTTTCTGCTGTTCGATGGCCTGCTGTTCGGTCTGGTTGATACCCGCATCTGGGGCAATGGCCTGATCTGGCTGGCGGCGGTGCTGACGGTCTGGTCCATGGTCTATTACCTGCAGAAGGCCTTGCCCGAGATCCGGGCCCGGGTGAAGTAAGCCCCGCTGATGGAACCTCGCAGTGACCGCGACGCCCTGCTGCGGGCCATGCCGCTGGTGTTCGTGCTGATCTGGAGCACCGGCTTCATCGTCGCCCGTTACGGCATGCCGCATGCGCCGCCCATGAAGTTCCTGGCCTGGCGCTATGTGCTGTCCCTTCTCTGTTTCCTGCCCTGGATCCTGCTGGCGCGTGTGGCATGGCCGGCGAACCGCACGCAATGGGCGCATCTGGCTATCACCGGCATCCTCATGCATGGCGGCTACCTGGGGGGCGTGTGGGCTGCGGTCAAGGCCGGCATGGGCTCTGGCCTGGTGGCATTGATCGTTGGTCTGCAACCCGTGCTCACGGCGTTCTGGCTGTCGGCACGTGGTGCATCGGTCACCGGGCGCCAATGGGCCGGGCTGGCGCTCGGATTTGCCGGCCTGGTGTTGGTGGTGTCGCGCAAGTTTGGGCAGGGCGGTGAAGCCGATCTTGTCAACCTCACGCTGGCGGTGCTGGCT
>JAYRLJ010000210.1:0-5888 GCA_041905305.1 Hylemonella sp.
CTGATGGACTACCTCAAGACGCAGGCGCCGTTCTGGAAGAAAGAGCAGACGCCCGAGGGCGCGCGTTGGGTCGATGCCCGCGTCAGCGACGATGCGGCGCTCGCCAAGTGGGGTATTGCCTCGGGCAACACGGCCGTCTGACGCCGGCTGCACTCACGTGGCTGGCGTGTCGCCCGCGTACCCGTCCCACAGCGGTGTGTGCCGCAGCTGCGCGGTCAACCACAACAACAGGGCACGGATGCGCGGCAGGTCGTTGCGGTTGGCTGGCACCAGCGCCTTGAGCCAGAGGTCCGGCAACTGCATGCCCGGCAGCACTTCTTGCAGACGGCCCTCGCGCAGGGCTGGTGCTACCAGGTAGTCGGCCAACAGGGCGATGCCCTGGCCGCTGAGTGCCGCTTCCCGCAAGGCCAGCCCGTCGTTGCTCCGCAGCTTGGCACGCACGTCCACCCCTACCAGCCCCTGCGGACCCTGCAGCTCCCAGCGCGTGCCGGTGGTGGCCAGCACCAGGCAGTCGTGCTCCAGCAGGTCGGCCGGCGCCTGTGGGGTGCCCTTGCGGGCCAGGTAGTCGGGCGCGGCGCACAGGCGCCGGCGGATCGGGCTCAGCGGATGGTCCAGCACCTGGCCGTAAGACTCGGGGCGCGCACCGATGGCCATGTCGAAGCCTTCTTCCATCGGGTTCACCGAGCGGTCGGCCAGCACCACCTCCATGCTCACGCGCGGCTGGCTTTGCAGAAAGCGGTTCAGCAGCTCGCTCAGGTAGAGCTGGCCCAGGGTGGTCGGCATCTTGATCCGGATATGGCCTTCCAGCGCGCCGCTGGCCTGCGCCATGCCGTCCAGTGTGTCTTCCATCTGCCGCACCAAGGTGCGCAAGGTGGGCAGGTAACGCTCGCCGACGTCGGTCAGGGTCAGCTTGCGGGTGGAGCGGGTGAACAGCGGCGCCCGGATGCGCCACTCCAGCTGGTCTATGCGCTTGGCAATGACCGATGGCGCCAGCCCGGCTTGGCGGGCTGCCTCGGAAAAGCTGCCGGTTTCGGCGGCCGCCACGAAGGCGCGCAGATTGGCAAGGGTGTCCATATTTATCTCGATTCGAGAAAAGTGATGACTCAATTTTGCATATTGTTATTCAAACTGCGTCTAATTAAGATGACTCAGGTCAATTCGAGACTTTCTGGAGACAAGACATGATGGAACTGAAGATGCCCGACCTGGGCTCCACCCAGCGACCGGGTCACGCCCCCTACAAACGCATCGCCACCGAAGAGGCGTGGGCGCCGCAGGAGATGCTGGACATCTACAACAAGATCCTGGCCAAGGGCGACGCCGACGCAGGCTTTCGCGGCCTGATGGGCTTCTACATGAGCAGCCCGAGCGAGCGGGCGCAGCACATCATGCGTTGCCTGACCGACCTCGACCAGGTGCGTCTGCAGCACATGGACGCGGCCGGCATCGACATGGCGGTGATTGCCGTCACCGCCCCCGGGACGCAGGTGATGGACAAGGCCACAGCCGTGTCCTTCTCGCGGCTGGCCAACGACCAGTTGGCCGAGGCGGTGCGCCGCCACCCGACGCGCTTTGCCGGCATGATCGCCATTGCACCGCAGGACCCGGCGGCGGCGGCCAAGGAGATCGAGCGCGGTGTCACCAAGCTGGGGATGAACAGCATCATCATCAACTCGCACACCCAGGGCGAGTACCTGTCCGATCCGAAGTTCTGGGACATCTTTGCCGCCGCCGAGGCGCACGACGCACCGATCTACCTGCACCCCAATGCCTTGCCGCCCAAGATGCTGCAGCCTTTCCAGGAGTGTGGCCTTGACGGTGCCATCTATGGCTTCGGCGTCGAGACCGGCCTGCACGCCATGCGCATCATCACCGCCGGCGTGTTCGACCGCTTCCCCAAGCTGCGCATCATCCTCGGCCACATGGGCGAGGCGCTGCCGTTCTGGGCCTACCGGCTCGACTACATGCACGCGGCCACCGTGCGCTCCAAGCGCTACGACAGCGTCAAGCCCATCGCCAAGCGCCCGAGCGACTACCTGCGCGAGAACTTCTACATCACCAACAGTGGCGTGGCCTGGGAACACGCGATCAAGTTCACGCAGGCCTTCATGGGGGTGGACCGCGTGATGTACGCGATGGACTATCCCTACCAGTACGCGCCCGACGAGGTGAACATGCTCGACGCCATGGACATGCCGCTGGAGGACAAGCGCAAGTTCTTCCAGACCAACGCCGAGACCGTGTTCAAGCTGCGTTGATGGTGCGCACGACCGATCACTACACAAGGAGACAAGCATGAAGACAGCCAAACTCATCGCCGCGCTCGGCGCTCTGTTGCTCGCCGTGTCGGCCACAGCCCAGAACTGGCCCGCCCAGTCCATCCGCATCATCGTGCCGTTCACGCCGGGCACCGGCATGGACACCATCGCCCGCACCGTGGCGCCCAAGCTCTCCGAGCGCTTGGGCCAGCCGGTGGTGGTGACCAACGCGCCTGGTGCCAGCGGCAACATCGGCGCCGACCAGGTGGCCAAGGCCGCCCCGGACGGCTACACCGTGCTGATGGGCGCCAACACCATGCTGATGGCCTCGCAGCTGTACAAGAACGTGCCGTTCAACCCGGTGCGTGATTTCGCGCCCGTGTCCATGGCCGCCTATGGCACGCTGATGCTGGTGGCCAATCCCAAGACTGGCATCAAGTCCATGCAGGACCTGGTCAACCAGGCCAAGGCCAAGCCCGGCAGCATCACCTTCGGTTCGCCCGGCGTGGGCACGCCGCACCACATGGCCATGGAGCTGTTCAAGACCCGCACTCAGCTCTTCATGCTGCACGTGCCGTACCGCGGCACCGCCGGCTACACCACCGACCTGCTGTCCGGCGAGGTCAACGTCGGCTTCCTGCCGGTGCACGTGGCGCAGGGCTTCGTCAACTCGGGGCGTCTGAACGCACTGGGTGTGGGAGGGGCCAAGCGCCACCCCGTTGCGCCGAACGTGCCCACCATCGACGAGCAAGGCGTCAAGGGCGTGGAGGTGGACATGTGGTACGCCTTCTTCGTGCCGGCCAAAACGCCAGCCGCCGTGGCCAACCGCCTGAATACCGAGATCGTGTCCATCATGAAACTGCCTGAGGTGCGCGAGGTGTTCGGCAAGGCTGGCCTGGATGCGGCCTGGTCGACCTCGGACGAACTGGCTGCCATCGTGGCCAAGGACTTCCCGCGTTGGGGTGAGGTGATCCGCCGCAACAACATCTCGGCCGACTGAGGATGGCTGGCATGGAATCGACACAGGTCCTGATCGTCGGAGGCGGTCCCGTCGGGATGGGCCTGGCCATAGAACTCGGGCAGCGTGGCATCCGCTGTACCGTGGTGGAGCGTCAGCGCGAGTTGCACCGCATCCCCAAGGGGCAGAACCTGACCCAGCGCACCATGGAACATTTCCACTTCTGGGGCGCAGAAGCAGCATTGCGCGCAGCACGCACCATTCCGCCGGAATACGGCATAGGCGGTCTCACCGCCTACGGCACGCTGCTCGGGCCTTATCACTACGACTGGCTGCAGCGTGATCTGGTGCGGCCCTACTACTACACCGCCAACGAACGTTTGCCCCAGTACGCTGCTGAGGCCGTGCTGCGCGAACGCGTGCACGCGCTGCCCACGGTGCAGGTGCTCTATGGCTGGCAGGCGCTGGAGGTGGCTGACGAGGGCCCCCACGCGCGCGTGGTGGTCAGCGAAGGCGAGGGCGGAGCCCGGCGCACGCTACAGGCCGACTACGTGGTGGGCTGCGACGGCAGCCGTTCGGTGGTGCGCACCCAGGCCGGCATCACGCAGACCCTGTCGGACCATGACCGCATGATGGTGTTGCTGGTGTTCCGTTCCAAGCAGTTGCACGAACTGCTGCAGCGCTACCCCGGCAAGTCCTACTACAACGTGCTGCAGCCGGAGCTCGGCGGCTACTGGAAGTTCTTCGGCCGGGTGGACCTGGGCAACAGCTGGTTCTTCCACGCGCCGGTGCCGCCCGGCACCACGCGCGACAACTTCGATTTCCGACACTACCTGCACGACGCGGTCGGCGCCGAGTTCGATGTCGAGTTCGACCACATCGGCTTCTGGGACCTGCGCTTTGCCATTGCCGACCGCTACCGCGCCGGCCGCCTTTTCGTGGCGGGCGACGCGGCGCACAGCCACCCACCCTATGGGGGGTACGGCGTCAACACCGGCTTCGAGGATGCACGCAACCTGGGCTGGAAGCTGGCCGCCGTGCTGCAGGGCTGGGGTGGCGATGCCTTGCTGGATTCCTACGACCGCGAGCGCCGACCGGTGTTTGCCTCCACCGCGCGCGACTTCATTGCCCGTTCGATCGAAAACGATGGTGCGTTCCTGAGTGCCTACGATCCGACGCGCGACCGTGTCGCTTTCGAATCGGCATGGCGGGCGCGCTCCGAAGGCGCGGTGGGTGAGGTGCATGCCTTCGAACCGCACTACGAGGGCTCGCCCATCGTGGTGGGCCCGGGGCAGGTAGGGGCGCAGGGTGGCAGTGCCGTCGGGCGCCATGAGTTCCGGGCCCGTGCCGGCCATCACCTGGCGCCGGCCCAGCTGTCGGATGGCCGCAATGTCTACGAACGCCTCGGCGCCGGTTATGCGTTGCTGGCCTTCGGTGCCGACGCGCAGGCCGTGCAGGCCTTCACGGAGATGGCGGCCGAACTGGGCCTGCCGCTCACGCGCGTTGAGGACACATTGGAAGGCGAGCGGCAACGCTACGAAGCATCCCTCGTGCTGGTGCGGCCAGACCAGTTCGTGGCTTGGGCCGGCTCCGGCGCCGTGTCGACGCAGCAAGCCAACGCCATCCTGCAGATGGCCTGCGGCGGCCGGGCGCTTGCGCCGGCCTGAGTGGCACGGCATCACCGGGCTGCTCGTGATGGGCGGCCCGGTGGATTGCGCTCTGCTTTGACTTCGGTCAAAAAAGAAAACGCGCGCATCCCTTGAAATCCCCAGGGTGCACCCAAAGCTGGGCAGCAATCGGAGGATTTCATGCGGATAGACAAACTCACCACCAAGTTCCAGGAAGCACTCGGCGAAGCCCAGACCCTTGCGCTGGGCAACGACCACGCCTACATCGAACCGGCCCACCTGCTGGTGGCCATGCTGCGCCAGCAGGACGGCCCCAAGGCGCTGCTGCAGCGCGCCGGCGTCAACGTGGCCGGCCTGCTGAAGGCGGCCGAAGAAGCGATGAAGAAGCTGCCCCAGGTGGAAGGGCAGGAACAGGTGCAAGTGGGCCGTGACATGGTCACCCTGCTGCAGGCGGCCGAGAAGGAAGCCATCAAGCGCGGTGACCAGTTTGTCGCCAGCGAACTCTTCCTGCTGGCGCTGGCCGACAGCAAGGCCGCCATCGGCGAACTGGCCCGCAGCAACGGCCTGACGCGCAAGAGCCTGGAGGGCGCCATCGACGCCGTGCGCGGCGGCGAGAAGGTGGACAACCCGGAGGCCGAAGGCCAGCGCGAGGCGCTGAAGAAATACACCTTGGACCTGACCGAGCGCGCGCGCTCCGGCAAGCTGGACCCGGTGATCGGCCGCGACGACGAGATCCGCCGCGCCATCCAGGTGCTGCAGCGCCGCAGCAAGAACAACCCGGTGCTGATCGGCGAGCCCGGCGTGGGCAAGACCGCCATCGTCGAAGGCCTGGCGCAGCGCATCGTCAACGGCGAAGTGCCCGAGACCCTGCGCGACAAGAAGGTGCTGGTGCTGGACATGGCAGGCCTCTTGGCCGGCGCCAAGTACCGCGGTGAGTTCGAGGAGCGCCTGAAGGCCGTGCTGAAGGAAGTGGCGCAAGACGAGGGCCGCATCATTCTCTTCATCGACGAGATCCACACCATGGTGGGCGCCGGCAAGGCCGAA
>JAYRLJ010000211.1:0-5885 GCA_041905305.1 Hylemonella sp.
GACTCATCGTTTTCTCCGGTTGCTGGCACGGGGGCGGTTGGGCGACGCCGGCGGAGGGGTGCCGGGGGGCTGAAGATGCCCCAGCGGCAGCGTGCTGCTGGCCTTTACTTCGCCGAGCGAGAAGCTGGTGTGCAGGTCCTTCACATTGGGCAGGTTGATCAGGCGCTGCAGTGCAAAGCGCGAGAAATGGTCCAGGTCCTGCGCCACCACCTGCAGCTCGAAGGTGCCGGTGCCGCTGATGTAGTGGCAGGAGATGACTTCCGGCAGTTCTCGCACCGCCTCTTCCAGCACGCGGGTGGCGTCGCCGGTGTTGCGCTCGGCATCGAGCCGCACGAAGGCCAGCACCCCGAGGCCGATCTTCTGCCGGTCCAGCTCGGCGCGGTAGCCGCGGATGTAGCCGGCCTCTTCCAGTGCCCGCACGCGGCGCCAGCAGGGCGCGGCCGACAGGCCCACGCGTGCCGCCAGCTCGGCGTTGGTCAGGCGGGCGTCGGCCTGCAGTTCACGCAGGATGGCGAGGTCAAACTTGTCTAGTGTTTCCATTTGTTGGTATTTTGAGCAATATCCTTTCTCAGGATAGCTTAAATGGCGCAAAGAAAGCAAAGACTTATCCGCACTGTTGGACATACACTTTCCCGACCGCAGCACCCGGCGGCCGCCTCACGAGGGCGGCGCGCAGATTGCGGGCCCCACAGCACAGGAGACAAACAAGATGAACGCCCCGCTGCCCGAGCACATCCGCAAGGCTCTGGAAACCGTCACGCTCGACGACAAATACGCCCTGGAACACGGCCGCGCCTTCATGAGCGGCATCCAGGCCCTGGTCAAGCTGCCCATGCTGCAGCGCCAGCGCGACGCCCTGGCCGGCAAGAACACCGCCGGCTTCGTCAGCGGTTACCGCGGCTCGCCCTTGGGCGGCTACGACCAGGCGCTGCAGAAGGCGGCCA
Organism: Hylemonella sp.; assembly: GCA_041905305.1. GTDB lineage: Bacteria > Pseudomonadota > Gammaproteobacteria > Burkholderiales > Burkholderiaceae_C > Hylemonella. The sequence continues at coordinate 945 of JAYRLJ010000211.1, forward strand.
AGTACCTCAAGAGCCAGAACATCGTGTTCCAGCCCGGCGTCAACGAGGAACTGGCGGCCACTGCCTTGTGGGGCACGCAGCAGCTGGGCTTTGCGCCCCCGGGCAGCAACAAGTTCGACGGCGTGTTCGGCATCTGGTACGGCAAGGGCCCGGGCGTGGACCGTTGCGCCGACGTCTTCAAGCACGCCAACATGGCTGGCACCACACCCTGGGGCGGCGTGATCGCGGTGGCCGGCGACGACCATGTGGCCAAGAGTTCCACCGCCGCGCACCAGAGCGACCACATCTTCAAGGCCTGCGGCCTGCCGGTGTTCTTCCCGGCCAGCGTGCAGGAGATCCTGGACCTCGGCGTCCACGCCTTCGCCATGAGCCGTTTCAGCGGCGTCTGGGCCGGCATGAAGACCATCCAGGAAATCGTCGAGTCCAGCGCCAGCGCTGTCATCGACCCCGAGCGCGTGCAGATCGTGCTGCCGGAATTCGAGATGCCGCCCGGCGGCGTGCACATCCGCTGGCCGGACGCCGCGCTGGACCAGGAGGCGCGCCTGTTCGACTACAAGTGGTACGCCGCGCTGGCCTATGTGCGCGCCAACCGGCTCAACCACAACGTCATCGAGGGGCCGAACGATCGACTGGGCATCATCGCCAGCGGCAAGGCCTACAACGACACGCGCCAGGCCCTGCTCGACCTGGGGCTGGACGACGCCACCTGTAGTCAGCTTGGTATCCGCCTGCACAAGGTGGCCGTGGTCTGGCCACTGGAGGCGCAGACCACACGCGAGTTCGCCAACGGTCTGCGCGAGATCCTGGTGGTGGAGGAAAAGCGCCAGGTCATCGAATACCAGCTCAAGGAAGAGCTCTACAACTGGCGTGGGGATGTGCGCCCCACGGTGCTGGGCAAGTTCGACGAGGTCGAGGGCGACTTCAGTGGCGGCGAGTGGAGCATGCCCAACCCCAGTGCCCACACGCTGCTGCGTGCCAATGCCGACCTGTCGCCGGCCCTCATCGCGCGCGCCATCGCCAAGCGCCTGAAAAAGCTGGGCATTCCGGCCGACATCGCTGCGCGCATCGACGCTCAGCTGGCCATCCTGCAGGCGCAGGAGCAGTCCATGCAGACCCTGCCGGCCAAGGCCAGCGAGGCCAATCGCCAGCCCTGGTTCTGCTCCGGCTGCCCGCACAACACCAGCACCAAGGTGCCCGAGGGTTCGCGCGCCATGGCCGGCATCGGCTGCCACTTCATGAGCATCTGGATGGACCGCAGCACCGTGGGCTTCACGCAGATGGGCGGCGAGGGCGTGCCCTGGGTCGGCCAGCAGCCTTTCAGCACGGACCAGCACATCTTTGCCAACCTGGGCGACGGCACCTACTTCCACAGCGGCCTGCTGGCGATCCGTCAGGCCATCACGGCCGGTGTCAACATCACCTACAAGATCCTCTACAACGACGCCGTGGCTATGACGGGCGGCCAGCAGGTGGGTGAGCGGCCGGAAGGCCACAGCGTGGTGCAGATCGCGCAGAGCATGCGCGCGGAAGGCGCGCAGAAGATCACCATCGTCACCGACGAGCCCGAGAAGTACGACGGCGTGCACGGGTTGCCCGAGGGTATTGCCATCGAGCACCGCGACGAGCTCGACCGCATCCAGCGCGAGTTCCGCGAGCTCAAGGGCACCACCATCATCATCTACGACCAGACCTGCGCCACCGAGAAGCGCCGCCGGCGCAAGCGCGGCACGATGGTCACACCGGCGAAACGCGTGGTGATCAACGAACTGGTGTGCGAGGGCTGTGGTGACTGCGGCGTGCAGTCCAACTGCCTGTCGGTCGAGCCGCTGGAGACCGAGTTCGGCCGCAAGCGCACCATCAATCAGAGCACCTGCAACCAGGACTTCTCCTGTCTCAAGGGCTTCTGCCCCAGCTTCGTCACAGTGGAAGGTGGCCAACTGAGGAAGAAGGCCAAGTCCCAAGCTGCCTCGCCCTTTGAGCTGGGTGCCTTGCCTGAGCCGGTGCTGCCGTCGGCGGCGTCGGCCTACGGCATCGTGGTGGCCGGCGTGGGCGGCACCGGTGTCATCACCATCGGCCAGCTGCTGGGCGTGGCGGCGCACATCGAGGGCAAGGGCATCGTGACGCAGGACGCAGCCGGCCTGGCGCAAAAGGGCGGCGCCACCTGGAGCCATGTGCTGATTGCCGACACGCAGGAAGCGATCCGCACCACGCGCGTGGGCATGGCGGCGGCGGACCTGATCCTGGGCTGCGATCCCATCGTCACCGCTGGCAAGGAGACCACGCTGCGCCTGCGCGCCGGGCGCACCCATGTGGCGCTCAACAGCCACAGCACGCCGACCGCGGCCTTCGTCAAGAACGCCGACTGGCGCAACCCGGCCGAGCAGTGCGTGGCCGATCTGGCGCAGGCCGTGGGCCGCGACAGCCTGGGCGTGTTCGATGCCGACGCCGTGGCCTCCAGGCTGATGGGCGACACCATCTTCATCAACCCCATGATCCTGGGCTACGCCTGGCAGAAGGGCTGGATTCCGCTGGGGCAGGCGTCGCTGCTGCGCGCCATCGAACTCAACGGCGTGGCGGTGGAGGCCAACAAGGCGGCTTTCGAGTGGGGCCGCCAGGCCGCGCACGACTGGGCGCGCGTGCAGCTGCTGCTGACGCCAGCGCAGGTCATCACCCTGCAGCCGCGCGAGACCGTGGCCAGTCTGGTGGCGCGCCGTGTCGAGTTCCTGACTGGCTACCAGAACGCCGCCTACGCCGAGGTCTACCGCAGCTTCGTCGAGCGCGTGCGGGCCGCCGAGGAGCAGGCGGTGGGCAAGACCACGCTGGCCGAGGCGGTGGCGCGCTACCTCTTCAAGCTCATGGCCTACAAGGACGAGTACGAAGTGGCCCGCCTGCACAGCGACCCCGCTTTCCGTGCGCGCATCGACGCCATGTTCGAGGGCGACTACACGCTGCACTACCACTTGGCGCCACCGCTGCTGGCGAAGAAAAACGCCAAGGGTGAACTGGTCAAGCAGCACTTCGGCCCGGCCATGGGCACGGCCTTCAAGCTGCTGGCGCGCCTCAAGGGCCTGCGCGGTACGGCGCTGGACGTTTTTGGCCGCACCGAGGAGCGGCGCGGTGAGCGTGCGCTGATCGCCGAGTACCGCGCCAGCATCGAGGAGGTGCTGGCCGGCCTGACAGCCGACAACCACACACTCGCTGTGGAAATCGCCCGCCTGCCGGAGCAGATCCGCGGCTATGGCCATGTCAAGGCGCGCCACCTGGCGGCCGTACGGCCGCAGTGGGAGGCGCTGCGGGCGCGTTGGCGTAATGGCACCGCCCTGCGGCAGGCGGCCTGAGTGTCAAATGAAATCAGGCTGTAGCCCTTGCTGATAGGTCGTAGACAGCTATCAAGTCAGTAACAAACCGGTAGCAGATGGCAACGGCCCGGGAGCCCCTGCACCCGGGCCGTTGCCGTCTGGCGGAAGACTGTGGACTTTTGTCGGCCGTCACGGCGCCGCCAAGGCAGCCGCATACAATGTCCCGTTACCTGTTCCCCTCCGTCCGGCGGGGGTGAAGCGCGCCGCCTGACCGGCGGCGTTTTTCCTTTCCTGAACCCTAGAACTTGGAGATGCCTGTGTTCATTTCTTCCGCCTTTGCCCAAACCGCACCGGCCGCTGCGTCTGCCGGTGGCATGCAGGATTCGCTCATGAGCATGCTGCCGCTGGTGCTGATGTTCGTGGTGCTGTACTTCGTGATGATCCGCCCGCAGATGAAGAAGCAGAAGGAGCATCGCGCCATGATCGACGCCCTGGCCAAGGGCGACGAGGTGGTGACCGCCGGCGGTGTGCTCGGCAAGGTCAGCAAGCTGGGCGACAGCTTCGTTGGCGTCGAGATTGCCAACGGCGTCGAGATCCAGATCCAGCGCCAGGCCGTGGTGCAGGTGCTGCCCAAGGGCACCATCAAGTAATTCCGTTTTTTCAGCGACAGCGCAAGCGCATCGATCATGAACCGTTACCCGGTGTGGAAGTACGCGATCATCGTGATCGCATTGCTGGTGGGGTTGGTCTACACCCTGCCGAACTTTTTTGGCGAGGCGCCGGCCGTGCAGGTCTCACCCGCCCGGGCCAGCCAGAAGGTGGACAACGCCACGCTGGCCCGTGTGGAAGAGGCGCTGAAGGCAGCCGGCCTGGCGGCCGATGCCATCAGCCTGGAGAACGGCTCGGTGCGTGCGCGCTTTGCGACCACCGACGACCAGCTCAAGGCCAAGGACGCGATCCAGAAGGCGCTGCTGCCCGAGGGGGCCGAGCCGGCCTATATCGTGGCGCTCAACTTGCTGTCGCGCTCGCCGGCTTGGCTGTCGTCGCTGCATGCCGCGCCCATGTACCTGGGCCTGGACCTGCGCGGCGGTGTGCACTTCATGCTGCAGGTCGACATGCCGGCCGCGCTGACCAAGAAGGCCGAATCGCTGACCGGCGACCTGCGCACCGTGCTGCGCGAGAAGAACATCCGTCACGGCGGCATCAGTCGCAATGGCCAGAGCATCGAACTGCGCTTCCGCGACGTCGCGACGCGCGATGCCGCGCGACGCGTGCTGGCCGACCAGTTTGCCGAACTGGACGCTGTCGAGGCGCAGGACGGCGCCGACTACAAGCTGACCGCCAGCCTCAAGCCGCAGGCCGCACGCACCGTGCAGGACCAGGCACTCAAGCAGAACATCACCACGCTGCACAACCGCATCAACGAACTCGGCGTGGCCGAGCCGGTGATCCAGCAGCAGGGGCTGGACCGCATCGTGGTGCAGTTGCCTGGCGTGCAGGACACCGCCAAGGCCAAGGACATCCTGGGCCGCACCGCCACGCTGGAGTTGCGCCTGGTGGACGAGAGCACGGAAGGCCGTGCCGCCGAGACCGGTAGCGGCCCGGTGCCCTTCGGCGCCGAGCGAAAACCGGACCGATCCGG
>JAYRLJ010000212.1:0-5810 GCA_041905305.1 Hylemonella sp.
GCCCGCGCCGGCCCTCGCGCCGGAGCTGTTCGTCAAGGCCGAACAGGAACTCGAACATCGGGCCGCCGCGCACCGCACTGGGCTCGTTCGGATTGCCGGCAAAGCCCACCGCGATGGTGCCGCCGGTCATGGCACGCAGGCGGTCGCGGATCTGCTCGGCCACGGTTATGCCTTCACAGGGCGTGAGCGCATGCTCGATGCCCGGCAACTTCTTGATAAAGCGCCCGCCGCTGGCGATCACCAGCGCGTCGTTGCGCACCTCACCGGCCGTGGTATCGACCACACGGCCGCCCTCGCGCAGGCCGATCACCTCGGCTTGCACATGGCGTACAGCCATGCGCCGGAAAAAGTTGGCCAGCGGCACCACCAGCTGTTCGCGGGTGCGCAGGCCCGCCGGAATCCAGATGATGCCGGGCAGGTAGTGCAGTTCGGCGCGCGGCGCCACCAGGGTGATCTCGGCCTGGGCATCGCGCCGGCGCAGCTCACGCACGGTAGACAGCGCGCCGAAGCCAGCGCCAATGACGGTGATGCGGGCGGGAGTGTTCATACAGCGGAATTGAATGAGGAAGTTGATAGGGTAGCCGACTCGTGGCCCAGGCTCTGGACGCGCGCCAGGAATTCGTCACGCGTCAGGCCGGCAAACCAGGGGTGCCAGCGGCGCTGCTCCAACACGGTGCTGACAGCCCGGGCCTGGCGTGCATGGCCGGCGAACAGCAGTGTCTCGTCGGGCAGGGTGTAGATGCGCCGCGTCACCGTGTCCCACAGTGCCTGCGGCAAGGCAGGCACGGGCTGGTGCGGGCAGGCATCCACGGCCAGCGCACCGCCGATGAACAGGCGATCACGCCAGGCAAAGCTCAGATCGTGGGCGGTATGTCCGGGCGTCGCCAGCACGCGCACCGACTCGTAGCCGAAAGGTAACTGCTCGCCATCGACCGCCGCGCGCACGCCGGCGCCGCCTTCACCCTGCACCAGCGGGGCTCCGAGGCTGGCCAGCAGGATGCGCTCCTGCGGCTGCCGATGGTCATGGTGATGGGTGCGCAGAATCCAGCGCAACTGCAGCGCATGTTCGGCCAGCAATGCGCGCAGTACCGGCAGATCACGCCCGCGCGGATCCACCAGCACGGCGTCGCCCGTGTCCAGATCGGCAAGCAGGTAGCTCAGCTCGCCACTGGCCTCGTCGTACAGCATGCGGAAGTACACCTCAGCCCCCCCAGCGCAGCCCCGCGGCCCGCAACAGGCCGGCGACACAGGCCCAACCCGAGCAGAGCAGGCGCCAGGGCTGCGCACGCGGCACGAAGCCCACACCGCGCACGAAGCCGGCGCTCATGGCCCAGAACAAGGCGGTTGCCAGGCCATGATCGGCGCGGCCATCGGCGGCGGCAAATAGCACCGGGTACACGCTGCCGCCGACCATGATGGCCAAACCGACCAGCAGGCAAGGCAGATGCATGCGCCCAGCCGTTGCCGGAAAGTCAGCCTCGTCCGCACTGGGTGCAGGCAGGGGCGGTACGGGGTCGCTCACGGCGCGTCGCCCCGGCTCGCTCCGCGCGCCTCTTCGTTCTCACCCCACATGGCGTTGAGGATGGCCAGCAGGACCGCAAAGCCCACTCCCAATATCCAGGCGAAATACCACATGATGTTCTCCTTGCGTTGCAACGTCAGGCCGAACCGCCTTCGTCCTCACCGATCAGCAGCTTGCTGTCGGCCAGGTAGCGGTGGGGCGGGACTTCGAGGTTGGTCGGTGCCGGCTTGTTCTTGAAGACGCGCCCGGCCAAATCGAAAGTCGAGCCATGGCAAGGGCAGAAGAAGCCGCCGGGCCAGTCAGCGCCCACGCTAGGGTTAGCCGTGCCCGCGGGCAGCGCAGTGGGCGAGCACCCCAGGTGGGTGCAGATGCCCACCGCCACGAACACCTCGGGGCGGATGGAACGCTGCGGGTTGCGCGCGTAGTCGGGCTGTTGCTCCTTCTTCGACGCGGGGTCAGCCAGTTCGGCGTCGTGTGCCGGCAGCGCAGCCAGCATCTCGGGCGTGCGCCGCATGATCCACACCGGCTTGCCGCGCCACTCGACCGTCTTCACCTCACCCGGGCCGAGATCGCTGATGTCGACCTCCACGCTGGCGCCCAGCGCCTTGGCCCGCTCGCTCGGAGCCAGGCTGGAAACAAAAGGTACTGCGGTAGCCACAGCGGCGGCGCTGGCCGCGACAGCCGTGAGCTGCAGCATGCGGCGGCGCTCGTCATCGCTCGGTGCCGTCGGCGTGGCACAGGCGGAGCAGGGAAGGGACTGGTTCATGACGTTCTCCAACAGAAACAGGAAGCCGGAAAGCGGGTGCGGTTCAGTAGGCCCCGTGTTCGTTCTCGCGGATGTACGCGGCCGTGACCTTGCCGCGCATGACACGGTAGGCCCAGCTGGTGTACAGCACGATCAGCGGCATGAAGACCACCGTGGCCCAGAACATGATGCCCAGCGTCAGGTGGCTGGAGACGCTGTCCCACACGGTCAAGCTGGCTGCCGGATGCGTGCTGGACGGCATGACGAACGGGAACATCGATGCGCCCGCGGTGCCAATCACCCCGACCAGCGCCAGTGCCGACGCGACGAAGGCAGTCAAGGTACGCCGCGCCAGCAGCAACCCAGCAGCGGCCAGCGCACCGACGACGCCGAGCGCAGGCAACAGCCACAGCAGCGGCGCACGCCCATAGTTGGCCAGCCAGGCACCGGCTTCGCGCACCACGGTCTTGTTCAAGGGGTCCGGCAATGCCGCCGGGTTGACGGTCGAGGTGATGCGATAGCCCTCGATGGACTGCAGCCACACGCCGGCGGCGACAAAGGCCACCACCATGACAAACGCCGCGGCGACGGCGCCTTTGACAGCACGCGCCTGGATCACGCCTTCCGTGCGGTGCGCCAGGTAGGCGCCGCCATGCAAGGTGATCATGGCGCTGCTCACCACCCCGGCCAGCAAGGCAAAGGGGTTGAGCAGCTGCCAGAAGCTGCCGGTGTAGGTGGAGACCAGATAGCCGTCGAACTGGAAGGGCACGCCCTGCAGCAGGTTGCCGAAGGCCACGCCGAAGATCAGCGGCGGCACGGCGCCGCCGACGAACAGACCCCAGTCCCAGGTGCTGCGCCAGGTGGCGTTGTGGATCTTGCTGCGGTAGTCGAAGCCCACCGGCCGGAAGAACAGCGCCCACAGGACCGCCAGCATGGCCCAGTAGAAACCACTGAAAGCCGTGGCGTAGACCAGCGGCCAGGCGGCAAAGATGGCGCCGCCGCCGGTGATGAACCAGACCTGGTTGCCGTCCCAGTGCGGGCCCACGGTGTTGATGACCACGCGGCGCTCCACGTCGGTCTTGCCGACGAAGGGCAGCAGCGTGCCCACGCCCATGTCGTGGCCGTCCATGATGGCAAAGCCTATGAGCAGCACGCCCACCAGCAGCCACCAGATGATCTTGAGGGTCGGGTAGTCGATCATGATGAGACTCTCCTTGTGTTCAGGCATGCGCCGGCTCGTTGCTGTAGCGCCCTGTACCCAGGCTGCCCGGCCCGAGGCGGGCGAACTTGACCATCAGGTACATCTCGACCACCAACAGCACGGTGTAGAAACCGATAAAGCCGGCCAGTGAGCCATAAAGGCTGTTGACGCTGAGGGTGGAGACGCTGAGGTGCGTGGGCAGCACGCCATAGATCGTCCAGGGCTGGCGGCCGTACTCGGCCACGAACCAGCCCAGTTCACAGGCAATCCAGGGGGCCGGCAACATCCACAGCGCCCACTTGAGGAGCCAGGGCTTCTGGGTGCAGGCAGTCTTGAGCGTGCTCCAGAACGCCAGGGCAAACAGCGCCAGCATGGCAAAGCCCAAGCCGACCATGAGGCGGAAGGCCCAGAACATGGGGGTGACGCGCGGCACGGTGTCGTTCACCGCCCGCTCAATAATCTCCGGCGTGGCTTGGTTCACGTCGATCACGTATTTCTTCAGCAGCAGGCCGAAACCCAGATCGGCCTTGTGCCGCTCTAACACCTTCAGCGCTACGGTGTCATCGCGTTGGGCGCGCAACGCCTCCAGCGCGTTCACCGCCACGATGCCGTGCACGATGCGCTCGCGGTTCTTGGCCTTGATCTCATGGATGCCCGGAATCTCCTTGCTGATCGAGCGCGTGCCGATCAGGCCCATGACCCAGGGGATCTCGATCTCCCAGTCGTTCTTCTGCGCTGCCTCGTTGATGCCGGCCACCAGCGTCAGGCCGGCCGGTGCCGGCTTGGTTTCCCACATGGCTTCGAGTGCCGCCATCTTGGTCTGCTGCGCCTCGCCCACGGTGTAACCCGACTCGTCGCCCAGCACGATCACGCTGAGCACCGAAGCCAGGCCGAAGGCCGCCGCCACGCGGAAACTGCGCTTGGCGAATTCGACGTCGCGGCCACGGAGCAGATACCAGGAGGATATGGAGAGCACGAACATGGCGCCGGTCACGTAGCCGGCCGAGACGGTGTGCACGAACTTGGCCTGGGCATCCGGATTGAACACCACGGCCCAGAAATCCACCATCTCCATGCGCATGGTCTGGTAGCTGAACTCAGCTCCCACGGGGTTCTGCATCCAGCCGTTGGCGATCAGAATCCACAATGCCGAGAGGTTGGTGCCGATGGCCATGAGCAGCGTCACCATCAGGTGCTGCGTCCGGGACAGGCGGTCCCAGCCGAAGAAGAACAGGCCGATGAAGGTGGACTCCAGGAAGAAAGCCATCAGGCCTTCGATGGCCAGCGGCGCGCCGAAGATGTCGCCCACGTAGTGCGAGTAGTAGGCCCAATTGGTACCGAACTGGAACTCCAGCGTGATGCCGGTGGTGACGCCCAGCGCGAAGTTGATGCCGAACAGCTTGCCCCAGAAGCGCGTCATGTCTTTCCAGACCACCTTGCCCGTCATCACGTAGACGCTCTCCATGATGACCAGCAGCCAGACCATGCCCAGCGTCAGCGGCACGAAGAGGAAGTGGTACATGGCCGTGGCTGCGAACTGCAGCCGCGACAGGTCCACCAGTTGTTCCGAGATCATGAGATCACTCCTTGTCCTTGTCCTTGGCCTGCGGCGCCCCCAGCACGTGATCGGCCGCCGAAATGCCGTCCACGTCTACCCGCTGCTCGCGGATGAAGCCCCACCACAGTGCGAACAGGACCAGCAGCTTGATCACCACGGCGATCACCAGCTTGCGGATAAGGGTCTGGTCGTGCAATGACATGGCTGAGGGATGTTGCGTAGGCACTTTGCATAAATCGCGCCAACACCGCCCGACCAGGAAAACCACTGTGAATCAATGACTTGCAATAGCAGTGCGTCTTGGCAGGATATCGACTACTGCCACAAATGACAGTCATTGGCAGCAAATGGCAGTTATGCCCTACACTGCTTCAGCATGAAAGAAGCCTCGTCCCAACCGCTGCCGGAGTTGCTGTCTTACCTGGAAGGGCTGGCGGAGCCGCACATCCTGTTCGACCGCCACTACCGCATCCTCGGAGCCAATGCGGCCTACCGCCAGCAGTTCAGCCCCGGCCGCAGCGTGGTCGGGCGCACCTGCTACGAGGTCTCGCACCATTTCTCCGTACCCTGTGACCAGGCAGGCGAATCCTGTCCGCTGGCCAAGTCGCGCACCAGTGGCCAGCGCGAGCGTGTGCTGCACCTGCACCACACCCCCAAGGGCGAGGAGTACGTGAACATCGAGTTGACACCCCTGCGCGACGCCAGTGGCGAGCAGGCCTACTACATCGAGAAGATGGCCCCGCTGCCGATGGCCAATGGTCAGCCCCATGCGCAAAACCTGATT
>JAYRLJ010000001.1:0-18016 GCA_041905305.1 Hylemonella sp.
CATGGCCAGGTTCCGCTGCGTGCGGACGTGACCTTCGAGCAGTTGCAGGAGGCGCTCAAGCCTCTGTGGAAGTACGCCGGAGCGCGCTCGCTGGCCGATGGTGCTGTCAGCGCTTACGAAGAAGAGCCGGGGATCCGCTTCGACGCCCAGGAGCACGTGCTACAGATGTGCTGGACTGTGGCTGGCGATGAGGACTTTCGTCAGTCGCTCGATGAAATGTGCATGAGCCTGAACGAGCTGTCGCAGGCGGGGGCATCGATTGAAGTCACGTTCTACGACACCGAATTTGACGAAGAGGAAGAGGCCGACGGCGGTCAGTCGCGCGACGACTTCATGATGCTGTTCGTCGGCCCGACGCCGGCGGCCATCATGCAGGTGCAGCGTGACCTGCTAGTGCAGGATGTCATCAACATGATGGAGCGCCACTTCGACGCCGCCGAGCTGGGGGGCGTCGTGGCCGAGATCGACAAGCTCTTTACCCAGCGCTTCGATGCGCTGGTCAACTCGCTGGAAATCGGCAAGCCGCCACGAGGTTCTGGCGGCGGGCATGGCGGCGCATCGCATGGTGGCGGCCGCAAGCCGCGGCATCTTCATTGACTGACTTTGGGAGTTGCAGAGCGGGTTTTGATTTGGTATCATTTTTGCCAAATTAAAACTAAATTTGGGCTCTATGACCCCAGTTACGTTGGGTTCTGCGGCGCATGCCGCGTTAAATGCGTCTACTGATCGGCGACAGAAAGTACGCCTGGGCGACGTACTGGTCCAGCAGAACCTGATTTCCCAGGAACAATTGCAGCTGACGCTGGCGCAGCAGCGCAAGACCGGCAAAAAGGTCGGGCGGCTGCTGATCGAAAGCGGGGTGATCACGGAAGAGGCCCTGGCCAACGGCTTGGCGCGGCAACTCCGTATCCCGTATGTCAATCTCAAGACGTTTCCGTTTCGTGCCGAGGTGGTGCGGCTGCTGCCGGAGTCCGTGGCGCGGCGCTTCCGTGTGCTCGCGCTGGAGGACCGGAGTGACGGGCTGCGGGTCGCCTTTGCTGATCCACTTGACCTCTTTGCCTACGACGAGATCACCCGGCTGACCAGGCGCCCCATCACCATGGCGGTGGCACCCGAGAGCCAGCTCACGCTGGCGTTTGATCGCCTGTACCGCCGGACCGAAGAGATCAGTGGTCTGGCCCGCGCGGTTGAAAAGGACCTCAGCGACGAGGTCGACTTCGGCGAGCTGGCCAACACCGTGGGGCAGGAAGGCGCCCCGATCGTCAAGCTGTTGCAATCGATCTTTGAGGATGCGGTGCAGATTGGCGCTTCGGACGTGCACATTGAACCGCAGGAGACCGGTCTGCAGATTCGGGTTCGTGTAGACGGCTTGCTGCATACCCAGACCCTGGCAGAGAACCGGGTGGCCGGGCCACTGGCGCAGCGCCTCAAGCTGATGGCGGGCATCGATATCTCCGAAAAGCGCCTGCCGCAGGACGGGCGGTTCACGGTCCGGGTGCGCGAGCAGACGGTGGATGTGCGTCTGTCCACCATGCCGACCAGCTATGGCGAGTCGGTTGTGATGCGTTTGCTGAATCAGAATGGCGCGCTGCGCCAGCTGGACCGCATCGGCATGCCGGATGCCATGCTGGCACGTTTTCGCGAGGTGCTGGGACGCATCTCGGGCATGGTGCTGGTGACCGGGCCGACCGGTTCCGGCAAGACCACCACGCTCTATGCCGCGCTATCGGAAATCAACTCCAGCGAACTCAAGATCATCACGGTCGAAGACCCGGTGGAATACCGCTTGCCCGGTGTGACGCAGGTGCAGGTCAACGAGAAGATCGAGTTGTCGTTTGCGCGCGTGCTGCGTGGCGCCCTGCGCCAGGACCCGGACATCATCTTGGTTGGCGAGATGCGGGATGCCGAGACCGCCGAGATCGGCCTGCGTGCCGCCATCACGGGTCACCTGGTGCTATCCACGCTGCACACGCGCGATGCCATCAGCACGCCGTTTCGTCTGCTCGACATGGGGGTGCCGCCGTTCATGGTGGCCACTTCCCTTCAGGCCGTGATCGCGCAGCGGTTGGTGCGGGTCAATTGCGATGTCTGCAGCGAACCGCACGAGCCGACCGCACAGGAGCAGGCGTGGCTGGACACCATGCTGGGGCCGGGCGATGAGCCAGTCCACGCGCGGCAGGGGTTGGGTTGTTCTTCCTGCAACGGCACCGGCTACGCTGGACGGCATGGTGTGTACGAGTTGCTGGAGATGGATGTCGCATTGACCCAGGCTGCTACCCGGGCTGATCCGGTGGCCTTCATGCAGGCGGCGCGCGCCCGTATGAAGGGGCATACGCTGGCCTACCATGCTCTGGAACTGGTGCGCCAGGGCAAGACGTCGCTGGCCGAGGCGCTGCGCGTCGGGCAGGACGTTGACGATATGGAGTGACTGCCATGGCTGTGTTTGCTTGGCAGGGGCGCAATACCCGGGGGGAGCTGGTCAAGGGCAGCATGGAGGCCGCCAACGAGGCCTCGGTGGCCGACCAGCTGCTGGCCATCAACATTACGCCGGTTCACATTGAAGGCGTCATTACGGTGGCCGCCGGCGCGCATGGTGCGCGGCACCTGCTGGAGTCGGTCTGGCACCGGCTGAGCGGGCAGGCCGTCACCAGTGAGGATGTGGAGCTGTTCTCGCGCCAGATGTACACGCTGGACAAGGCGGGCGTGCCCATTCTGCGGGCTTTCACCGGGCTCGAGGCCTCGGCCACCAAGCCGGCGATGGTGGAGGTGCTGAAGGATGTGCGCGAGAACCTGAGCCAGGGGCGGGAGCTTTCTGGGTCGCTGGCCCAGCACCCCAAGGCGTTCGGCGCCTTCTACGTCGCCATGATCCGCGTCGGCGAGATGTCCGGTCGGTTGACGGAGGTCTATTTGCGGCTGTCGGAGCATCTGGCCTTTGAGCGTGATGTGCGGGACCGCATCCGGCAGGCCCTGCGCTATCCGTCCTTCGTCCTGATCGCCATGTCGCTGGCGCTGGTGCTGCTCAACGTCTTCGTGCTGCCGGTTTTTGCCAAGGTGTTCGCCGGCTTCAATACCGAGCTGCCGCTGCTGACGCGCATGCTGCTGGGGTTCTCCGGCTGGATGCAGCGCTGGTGGCCCCTGCTGGCGGTGCTGGTGGCTGCGGCGGTGCTGGCATGGCGCGCCTATCTGGGAACGCCCAACGGCCGTTATCGTTGGGACCGCCGCAAGCTGCAGCTGCCGATCGTCGGCGGCATCATTCTCAAGGCTACGTTGGCACGTTTCGCGCGCAGCTTCGCTCTCTCCAGTCAGAGCGGTATGCCGCTGGTGCCAGCACTGGCCGTGGTGGCGAAGACGGTGGACAACGCCTATATTGGCAGCCGTATCGAGCAGATGCGCGATGGCATTGAGCGAGGGGCGAGCATCGCCAGCTGCGCGGCCAGCGTGGGGGTCTTCACGCCCGTGGTCATGCAGATGATCACCGTGGGCGAAGAGACCGGTGAGCTGGATTCGATGCTGTACGAGATCGCTGAAATGTACGAGCGTGAAGTGGACCAGAGCATCAAGGGCCTGTCGGCGGCCATCGAGCCTATTTTGCTGGCGGTGATCTCCGCTCTGATGCTGGTGATGGCGCTCGGGATCTTCCTGCCCTTGTGGAACATGGGGCAGGCGGCCATGGGACGCGGGGGAGGCTGATCGTGCGCGCCAGTTCCCTCTTCAATCAGATTCAGTTGGGCCTGGGGCGTCAGCTGATCATGGGCTGCATGGTGATCGGCACCATGTCCGTGCTGGTGGTGAAGTCGGGTGAGCGCGATTTTGGTGAGGTGCAGGCCCAGGTCGAGGGTGCGGCAATCAAGACCAACTTGGGCGGTTTGCGCACCGCTTTTGTGATCGACTACATGGCGCAGCAGGTGCGGACGCCGTTACCCGCTCAGGGGGGCGGGGCGTTGGCGCAGCAACCTAACCCGTTCCTGTTGCTGCACCGCATGCCATCGAACTACGTGGGGGAGTTGCATGCTACGGAGGCCGACCGGCTGCCGGCCGGTCACTGGCTGTTCGACCCCGCCTGTAGCTGTATCGGCTACCGGCCGTTGTATCCGGAATGGCTGCGCAGCCCGAGTGGCGCCGGCATGCTCTGGTTTGACGTGGTGGGCGCTCCGGGGCCGCTGCAACTGGTGCCCCGCGAGGCCTACGTCTGGAAGGGTGAGGCCCTCACCTAATGGGGCCAAGGGTGTGGCTTGAAAGTGACAGCGGGCCTTTTGTCGATCTCGGGGCTTGCTATCAAAATCGAAGCTGTTAACATCTCGTAACGGCTTCAAAGGCGAGGCGGGGGGATAGTGGCAAGGTGTCTTGCCTTCCCCTTTATACGAAAGGTTGGGTTACTGAACATGAAGCAGCAACGTGGTTTTACCCTGATTGAACTGGTGATGGTGATCGTTATCCTCGGTATCTTGGCGGCGGTAGCGATTCCTCGATTTGTAGACTTGCGGGCAGATGCCAGTAATGCGGCTGTGCAGGGGGTTGCGGGCGCTCTCTCGTCAGCTTCCGCCATCAACTACGCGGCGCGCAGTGCTAACAGCGGCAATGGCAGTGCGGTCACCAACTGTACTAACGTCGGGCCGCTGCTTCAAGGTGGTCTGCCGACGAATTACGAAATCACGTCGGCCGCCGTGACAGCTGGGTCCTCGACGTCGTGTACGGTCGGGACACCATCTGGATCTTTGACATACACGGCCAGCTTCACGGCGTTGGGCATCAATTGATCCGTTGATTGGTGATCTCTCTCATTCGCTAAACGAGGGGATTCGCTTACGGGCGAGAGGGGGCGGCTTTACCCTGATCGAATTGATCATGGTGATTATGCTGGTGGGCGTGCTGGCGGTGTTCGCCGCCCCCCGTCTTTTCAATTCGACTGACTTCTATGCGCGAGGGTTTCATGACGAGACCCTCGCGTTTTTGCGTTATGCGCAGAAAACGGCCATTGCCCAGCGTCGTACCGTGTGCGTCAGCTTCACCATCAACAGCGCTACCCTGAAGGTGGACAACGACAGCAGCGCCGGGTGCGAGTCCAATCTTGCCGGCCCGCGCGGCGATACGCCCGGTAGCATCACGGCTCGCAGTGGCGTCAGCTACAGCGCGCTGCCATCGGCCGTGAGCTTCGACGCTCTGGGGCGAGCAAGTCTCGGGCAGAGCATCGCGGTCCAAGGGGTCGGGCGCAGCATCACGGTCGAGGCTGGCACCGGCTATGTCCATGAGTAGGCGCGCAGACCGACAGGCCGGCTTCACGCTGGTGGAGCTGGTGATCTTCATCGTCATCGTCGCGGTGGGTGTGGCGGGTATCCTGCTGGTCATGAACACGGTGGTGGCGTCCAGTGCCGACCCCATGGCGCGCAAGCAGGCGCTGGCGCTCGCAGAGTCCATCCTGGAAGAGATTCTGCAAAAGGAATATGCCGACCCCGATGGCACGTCCGGCGAGACCACGCGCGCCACCTTCGATGACGTGGACGACTACAACGGCAAGAGCAACAGCACCTTTACGGATCTGCCGGCTGCGCTGTCGTCGTACAGCATCAGCATCGTCGTGGACGCGCCCGCGTCGCTGAACGGGGTGACGATGAAGCGTGTGCGGGTGACGGTGAGCAAAAGCTCCGAGAGCATCACCCTGACCGGCTACCGGGGGAACTTCTAGCCATGCGCCCGTCCACCCCTGCGTCAGTGGCAGGCTTTACCCTGGTGGAGATGGTGATGGTGCTCGTCGTCATCGGCATCATCAGTGCGATGGTGGCGGTCTTCATCCGTGCGCCGGTGGATGCCTATGTCGATTCGGCACGCCGGGCTGCCCTGACGGACACGGCCGATACGGCTGTGCGCCGCATGGCGCGCGACCTGCGGCGCGCCTTGCCCAACAGTGTGCGTAACCCGGACAACCAATGCATCGAGTTCATCCCCACCAAGAGCGGTGGACGCTACCGCAACGGGGTGGACAGCAGTGGTGGTGGCAACCCACTCGACTTTTCCACGGCCGACACCGGCTTCAACATGCTCGGGCTTAACAGCGCCTTGCCCACCGCCCAGCAAATCGCGGCGGACGACCTGATCGTGGTCTACAACCTGGGCATTCCCGGCTCGGACGCCTATGTGGGTACCGGAAGCGGCGTCAACCGGGCCACAGTGACCAGCGTGGTCAGCGGCACTGGTACTCTGGGCAATGAAACCTATATCGGCATCACGGCGCGACAGTTCCCTCTGCCTTCGGGTAGCAACCGCTTTCATGTGGTGTCGGGTGATGAGAAGATCGTTTCCTTTCTGTGTGCAGGCGGCACGCTTTGGCGCAAGGCCAACTACGCTTATCCGGCGTCGATCGCCGACACCACGGTGTGCTCCACTTCCACCGTGGGTGGCGGCACGCTGGCCATGCTGGCGCGCAACGCCAGTTGTTCCTTCGTCTACAACGGCTCCGACCTGCAGCGCAACGGGCTGGTGCAGATGACGCTGTCGCTCACGGATGCCAGCGGCGAGTCTGTCAGCCTCTACCACGAGGTGCACGTGGACAACTCCCCATGAATATGACGCCGCTTCTGCAACGCGGCGTGGCCGCCATCTCAGCGTTGTTCCTGCTGGTGGTGCTGGCCGCTCTGGGGGCCTTCATGGTCACCTTTTCCAACACCCAGCAACTGACCGCCGCGCAGGATGTGCGCGGATCCCAAGCCTATTGGGCGGCTCGGACCGGACTGGAGTGGGCGATTCCACAGGTGATCGCCAACGACAGCTGTCCGGCAGCGTCATCGACATTCGCTGTCAACGGCTACGAGGTGCAGACCACCTGCGGCGCAAGCAGCTTCAATGAGGGGGGGACGACAACCCTGATCAACATCACGGCGCTGGCCTGCCGGCCGGGCCCCTGCGGTGCAGGTGTGGGCAGTCTGTCCTATGTGGAGCGCAGCTTATCTGCCGTGATCGAGCGCTAGAAGACCATGTGGATGCATCGATTATTGAAGAACCCATGGACACGACGCGTCGCCGCCGGCCCCTGGTGGCGGCTGGGGTTGCTGTGCCTGGCCTGGGGGCTGTTCCAGTCGCCTGCTTGGGCGGCCACCTGCACATCAAGCGGCGGCAACTGGGCGACGGTTGGCACCTGGGCAAACTGCGGCGGAACCACACCGCAGTCGGGCGATACCGTTGTCATCAACGCAGGAACCGTGACGCTCAACACCAGCGCGACCATTTCCGGGCTGACGATCAATGGCGGAACGCTGGCCTTTGGAAACAATACGACGGCCCGCACCCTGACGGTCAACGGGAATATCCTCGTAGCGTCTGGCGCGTCGCTGACTGTGAACAACAACACGGTGACGCATACCTTGAATGTGGCGGGCAACGTCACCAACAATGGTACGTTCGACTTGGCACGAGATGCCAACAGCGTGTGTCAGGCCAATTTCACATCGTCTGGGACGCAGATCATTGATGGCAGCAGCAGTGGCACCACGGATTTCAACGTACTAACCACCAGTGGGAACCTGACGATCAACAAGAGCGGTGCTGCAGTAACCCAGACGGGGGCGTTGAGCGTCAGCGGTGACCTGCTGCTGCAGGCGGGCACGCTGAACCTCAACAACGCGGTGTCCATCGGCGGTGCCAGCAGCATCAGCGGGGTCCTCGGTATTGCTTCCACCACAGGAACCAAGACTTTTGTGGGGGCGGTGACTGTCAACGCTGGCGGCAGCTGGAACAACTCATCCAATGCAAGTGTGACCTTGCGCGGTGGGCTGACCCATGACGGCAGCACGTTCACGGCCGGCACGGGCATCTACACCTTCAACACCAATGCCCAAAGTATCGGGGGGGGCAGCACGCTGGCCATCCCGAACGTGACGGTGACGGGCGTGACACTGACTAACACCGGGGTGCTGACAGTCGCCACGGCACTCAGTGGCACGGGCGGGTTGACCAACGGTGCCAATGCCACGCTCAATCTCAGCGGCACCTCGGCCATCAACACGTTGACGGCCAATGCGGCGGGCAATACCGTCAACTACACCCAGGCCGGGGCGCAGACGGTGAAGGCCACTGCCTACCACCATCTCGGCCTGAGTGGCAGCGGTGCGAAAACGTTGGCCGGGGTGACGACGGTCAACGGCGACCTGACGCTGGGCGGTACGGCAACAGCCACTGCGAGCAGCAACCTCACCATCGGCGGCAATCTCACTGTAGGCACGGGCACGACCTTCACGGCGGGCAACACTACCAATTCAGTCGGGGGTATCACATCCGTTAGCGGCACGCTGGCGCATTCGGTTCTTGGAACCAAAACCTATGGTGGTGCCGTCACGCTCAACGCCGGCGGCGTCTGGACCAACAGCAGCAACTCGCCGGTGGTATTCAGAGGTGGGCTGAGCCATAACGGCAGCACATTCACGGCCGGAACGGGCATCTATACCTTCGACACCAATGCGCAGAGCGTTGGGGGCAGCAGTGCGCTCACCATCGCGAGTGTGACCGTCACCGGGGTGGTATTGACCAATACCGGGACGCTGACCGTATCGACGGCGTTGAGTGGCAACGGGGGGCTGGTAAATGATGTCAATGCGATGCTCAGCCTCGGCGGGACATCAACCATCAGCTCGCTGACGGCCGATGCGGCGGGCAATACCGTCAACTACACGCAGGCTGGCGCGCAGACGGTCAGGGCCACGACGTACCACAACCTGGGCATCAGTGTCAGTGGTGTGAAGTCTCTGGCGGGCGATGCCTCCGTGGCTGGCACCTTGACCCTGAGCGGCGCTACCTTGGCGGTGGGAAGCAATACGCTGACATTGAACGGTCCCACCATCGCCGGCACCCCTGCCAACCTGACTGCCACCTCGGCGTCCAGCCTGGTCTTTGGCGGCAATGCGTCCGGCGTGGCCTTGCCCAGCAGCGTGACGGCGCTCAACAACCTGACGCTCAACAATACCAATGGACTGTCGCTGTCGAGCAGTCCGGTGGTCAATGGAACGCTGAGCCTGAGCAGCGGCGTGATCACCACTGGCAGCAACAGCATTACCTTGGCGTCCAGTTGTCCTGCCAGTTCCAGCCGCTCTAACGGGCATGTCAATGGCAATCTGGTGCTGACCGTCCCAACCGGCAACCCGACCTGTACCTTTCATGTGGGGGATGCCATTGGCTATGCGCCGGTGACGCTGGCGTTCAGCGCTGTTACCGGCTCGGGACGCATTGCCATGCGGGTTGACGCGGGCGATCATCCAGACACAACGTCGGGTACTTCGGGGGTGCAGGAGAGCAAGAGCGCCAACCACTACTGGACGGTGGCGAACGGGTCGCCCGCCGTTGCGTTCAGTTCCTATGCCATCACGCTGCAGTTCTGCGCAACGGGCAGTTGCACTGCCAGTGAGTTGGACCCCGGTGCGAACCCTGTCAATTTCCTGGTGGCGCGCAAATCAAGCGGCAACTGGAGTCTGGCCGGTGCCGGCAGCGTGACTTCCAACTCGGTGCAACTCAGCGGCATCGCCGCGGCAGATGGCTTCGGCGAGTTTGCTGCCGGCGAGGCCAATCAGTGCTTTGCCGATGGCTTCACGGGGGCAAATGGCGCTTCGCCCGGTGCGAACTGGGCGGTAGGCTCTGCGTCGGGGTCGTTTGGAAGCCCGGTGATCCAGGGGAACCGGCTGCGACTCACTTCAGCAACGACCAATGTTTCAACCTGGGCAACCTTACTGCGTCCGTTTCCCGCTGCAGGCAACAAGGTGACGATCGAGTTTGATCATTACGCCTATGGTGGAACCGGTGGCGACGGCATTGCCGTTGTCCTGTCGGACGCCGCGGTGGCGCCGGCCGCTGGCGCCTTCGGCGGTTCCCTCGGCTATGCGCAGAAGAGCAATCCGGGGTCGGATTGCACGACCACGGGCGGGTGCCCCGGCTTTGCCGGGGGCTGGCTGGGGGTCGGCATTGACGAGTACGGAAACTACTCGGCGGCCGCGGAGGGGCGCTTTGGCGGTACGGCCGGTCTGGTGCCCGATGGGGTTGCGATCCGCGGCTCGGGCAGCGGCGTGTCGGGTTATCGCTATCTCCGAGGCACCGGGATTTTGACGCCGAGCGTCGATGGCAGTTTCAGCCCCGCGCATCGCTACCGCATCATCGTTGACCACACGAATGGCATCAACGCGTACACCTCGGTTGAACGCAATACGGGCTCTGGTTACGTGGCCCTGATCGCGCCGTTTGACGCCAAGGATCCGGGCTACAGCCAGAGCCAGATCCCGTCCAGGTTCATCATGTCCCTGGTCGGCAGCACCGGGACCACAAGCAACATCCATGAGATCGACAACCTGAGCGTGTGTACGGTGCAGGCGCTGGTGGCGCCGACGCTGCACCACATCCGCATTGAGCACGGCGGTTCTGCCTGCACGGGCACTGGCGGAGCCGATGTCACCATCAAGGCCTGCGCCGATGCCAATTGCACGGCCTTGTACGGCGGCAGCGTCACGGTGAACCTGACGCCGAATGCCAGTGGCTCGCTCACCTGGACGCCTACCGAGCCGGTAACGTTCACAGGCGGTTCCATCACGTTGACGCTGGCGAACACCACTACTGGCACCATCACGCTGGGGGGCAGTGCGACTTCGCCTACGGCGGCCAATCCGACGCGTTGCTTCAGCGGCACCAATGAGACCTGCAGCCTGACCTTCAGTACCTGTACTTACGATGCCGTCGAGGTTGGCGCTGCTGCGGCCACGCCGATCTACACCAAGCTCGCCAACACCTCCTTCAATCTTGATGTGGTCCGCCTTTCGGGCCTTTGGAATGTGACCAACATTCAGCTGGTCGACGCCAGTAGCGGAACCTGCGCCACCCATGCGCCGTTGACTGGAACCACAATCTCGCCAACGGCATACACCACCACGGCCCGCCGGACCGTGAGTTTCAACTATCCCAATGCTGCAGCCAATGTGCGGGTGCGCATCACGAACTCAAGCGGCGGGGTGTCCTGCTCCAATGACAACTTCGCGATCCGCCCGGAGGCTTTCACGTTGACGAGTTCGGCCTCGAATGGCAACCCGCCAGGCAGTCCGGGCGCGGTGCTGCGCGCCGGCGGTGATGAATTCACAATCAAAGCGACTGCCGTCTATGGGGTGACCACAACACTTGGGTACGACGGCAAGCCCAGGTTGAACTCCGCACTCCTTACAACGACGCTGTCCAATCTCGGTAACCTCAGTGCAACGACATTTCCTACAGCCTCTGGCGGGGTTTCTGAGGCCTCTTCGATGAAATACGACGAGGTGGGGAGCTTCAGCCTCAGCGCCAACGCGGTCTACGACGACAGCTTTGCAGCCGTCGATTCGGTCAAGGGGGATTGCAATCCTGGTTTCAGCAACAGCTTGAGCAATGGCAAGTATTCATGCCAATTCGGCTCGGCGGCGGCAGGTCCATTCGGGCGCTTCGTGCCGCATCAGTTTGCCGTTGTCGCCACGGCAGCCGATGCCTGCACGGCGGGAGGCTACACCTACATGGGGCAGGTGTTCAATCTGTCGGCCCTTGCCTTGGTGGAAGCGCGCAATGCCGGGGGCGCAATTACCAAGAACTACGCCGGTACCTATGCAGCGAGCGGTGCCTTGGCCTTTGGTGCCGAGAACAATGACGACGGCCTGGATTTAGGGTCTGCCTTGGCCTTTGTCGGTACGGGGAGCTGGCAGCAGGGCGTCTACACCCTGGGCGCCAATGGAGTGATCTACACACGTCCAAGCCTCCCCACAGGACCCTTGGATCAGTTGACGATCGGCTTGACGGTGAATGACAGCGAGGTCAGCACCATCCCGCGTGTGAGCGGTGCCGACATGAACCCGGCAGTGGCCGGGGGCAGTGCCAACACGCACAAAGCCCTGAATCCTACTCCGATGCGTATGCGCTACGGACGCCTGCGTCTCCTCAACGCCTACGGCTCCGAGCGCCTGGCATTGCCTATGGCGTGGGAAACCCAGTACTGGAATGGGCAGATGTTCGTTCGCAACAGCCTGGACAGCTGCACCAGCCTGTCTGCCGCCAACATCGCGCTGAGCAATTACCAGAGTCCGCCCAAGCCCGGCGGGACAACGCTGAGCGGCAGCAATCTGAGTTCGGTGACGGTGGGTGCCATCAACGCCGGCCGCGGCACCATCACGCTGGCGCCGACCCAGCCGGCCATTGGCAGCGTGGACCTGGTGGCCAATCTGGGCAGCAGCGGCAGCCCAAGCAACTGTGCCACTCCCGCGCTGTCGAATGGCACGTCGATTTCAGCCGGCTTGGCCTACCTGAGTGGCCAGTGGTGCGGTGCGGCCAATGACCGCGATCCGACAGCACGGGCCAGCTTTGGTGTCTACAAATCCCCGCTGATCTATCGGCGTGAAAACTACTGAGCCGCTATGAATCCGATTCTTCGCGCAGAATGGACGCCTGTCGCAGTGCGGGAAAGCCTGCATGCCGGACGGCCTGCGAATCCAGACAATGGGTTCGTGGACGGGAAAAATTTTGAAGTGAACATGGATTGCTGATGCGCTGGCCTTGGAAACGTCAACAGTCGAGCGACTTGCTGGTGGTCTCCTGGTCGGAGCAGACCCTGGCCTAGGTGCGCGCCTCGGCGCGCGCCGATGGCGCGCATGAGGTTCGGCAGTTTGGTGTGGAGCGTCAGGGCACGGACAGTGACGACGAGTTCGTGCGCCGCTTGCAGGGCCTGGGGTTCAAGGGGGCGCGCGTGCATGTGATGCTTAGGCCGGAGCAGTACCAGTTCCTGCTCATCGATGCGCCTGCCGTGGCGCCTGAGGAGGTACGCGCTGCGGCCCGCTGGCAGATCCGGGACATGGTGGACATGCACACGGACGACATCACGCTGGACGTGATGCGCGTGGGGGCCGATCCGGCCGGCGTGGGCGGCCACCTGTTCGTGGCAGTGGTCGGCAATGCGGTGCTGGCCGAGGTACTGCGTATGGGGCAGGCGCTGCAGTGGGATGTACCCGTGGTGGACATCCTGGAGACGGCACAACGCAATCTGCAGACCCTGCTGGCCCGACAACAGGGGCGGGTGGAGCGGGCCAACGCCGCCCTCATGATGGTGAACGGACGCCAAGCCCTGCTGACCATCGCGGCTCGGGAGGAACTGTATTACACGCGCCGCATCGATCTCGGGCCTGGCTTCTTGGACCAGGCCGGGGCGCTGTCGCCTGTTGATACCGCATCCTCCGGCGAGGATGCAGCACAACGCTTCGTGGTGGAGGTGCAGCGCTCCCTGGATGTGTGGGACCGGAGCTGGTCCGACCTGCCGCTGGACAGCCTGTCGGTGGAAGCAGGGGCGCGCACGTCCGAGATGGCGGACTGGCTCAGCCGTGAGCTGGGCTTTGCGGTCAAAGCAATGGACCTGGCGCCTTACTTCCCGGGCTTCGAAGGCGGCTTGCCTGACCACCAGGCGCTGTGCCTGCCGCTGCTGGGCGTACTGCTGCGCGTTGAGGAGCGCAATCTCTGACCATGCCCCAGCAGATCAATCTTCGCACCCCGATTCTGCTGACGCAGAAGCACTATTTTTCGGCCAGCACCATGGCCGGTTCGTTGGCCGTCATCGCCGCGTTCTGCGCCGCCCTGTATGGCTACTGGACCTGGAGCCTGTCGGCCAACAGCGCCGAGCTCAACCGCACCCTGGGCAGCTTTGCGCAGGAACGGGAGCGCCTGCAAGCGGCACTCAAGGAGCGACAGTCCGCTGAGGTGCCTGCCGAGGCCGGATTGCAACAGACCCTGCAGGCGCAGCAGGCCCTGCTGCAGCAGCGCGAGCAGGTGTTGGCCGAACTGGGGCGTGGGCTGCTGCGCGAAGGCCAGGGTCATGCCACGCGTCTGCGTCTGGTGGCGCAGACCATCCCCCCCGAGGTCTGGGTGACCGAGGTGAAGGCGGATGAACGACAGCTGGAAGTCACCGGGTTCACACTGGATCCGGCGGCGCTCAACCAATGGGTCGGTCGGCTGGCGGAGCATCCCTTGTTGCGGGGGCATGCGCTCTCGGCCGTCAAGGTGGAGCGGGTGGCGGGTGCGGCGGCGGATGCCGGCACCAGAGAGGCCGGCGGACCGACGGCTGCCATCTCCCGCCCGCGCTGGACCTTTGTGTTGGTCAGCACGGCTCACAGCGTGCCGTTGGACGCGGCGGCGTCGGGAGGACCACGATGAAAGGGCTGTGGCGCCTGGTGGCAGGCCGTATTGACGCCCTGAGCCTGCGGGAGCGCGCACTGATCTTCTGGACAGTGCTGATCTGCGGCCTGGTGGCGGGGGATCAGTTGCTGCTGGAGCCGGCGCAGGAGCGTCAGCAGCAACTGGTGGCGACAGTCCGGCAGCAAAGCGGCGAGCTGGATGCGCTGCGGGCTCAGCTCGGCGCTGGCAAGCCCGCCGCAGCCACGCCCAACTCGGTGCAGGCGGTGCGCGCGCAGATTGATGAGGTGCAAAAGCGCATCGAGGGCGTCAACCGGCAGATCGAACAGCTGTCCCGCGTGGGCGGTGTGTCCGATCCCTTGCCTCGGGTGCTGCTGCACATCCTGCGACGTTATGAGGGCTTGACCCTGGAGCGCACCGCCACGCTGGCACCCGTTCCGACCCAGCTGCCGCAGCAGGGGGGCGAGGCTGGGGCATCACTGATGCGCCATGGCATGGAATTCACGGTCACAGGCGCCTATGGTGACCTGTTGCGCTATGTGCAGACCCTGGAACAGGAGTTGCCCGCTTTGCGTTGGGGCAACATGCGGCTCAGCGGCGGCAAGCCGTCAACGCTGACCCTGCAGGTGTTCTGGTTGGGGGCCGCATCATGAAGCCGCTGGCGTGGATTGCGGGCAGCCTGTCGCTGCTTCTGCTGGGCGCGGCGGCGGCGCAGACCCTGCGCGACCCGACCTTGGAGCCAGCCGCGCCTGCTGTGGGTTCCGTGGTGCCGGGCGGCGACAGCCCAGAGGTTTCGAGCCTCTCGGTCATTGTGGTGAACGGGCAGGCGCGTGTGATAATGGGCACGCGTCTGTATGCGCCAGGGCAGAGGTTGGGACAAGCGCGCATTGAACGCATCACCGAGACCGAGGTGTGGCTGCGCGAAGGCGCGGTACTGCGCAAGGTGCCCCGTTACCAGGGAATCGAGCGACGCAGTGTGCCCCCTCGAAGCACGGCGGACTGTGCGGCGGGTACCACGATGCCGGCCGCGGCGTCCCAGCCAGGCGTGCTTGGTGCGCCCTGTCCCACGGCCCGTTGATGTTGAGCTCTTTATGAACCACACAGTGATTGCGTGAGCACCATGGGCCAGATCCGATCTTTCTCACAACGATGGCGTGCGCTGGTCGGGCTCTCGCTGCTCGCTGCGCTGCTGGCCGCTTGCTCCACTGAACGCCCGCTGCGTACCCCCGATGTCAGCGCCGCCGTCCGCGCGGAGTTGAGCGCCGCGCAGCAAACCAAGCCGCCGGCGGCTGTGCCGGCCCGCATCAGCGAGGCGTTGGCCGAACCGCCGCCGCCGCTGGCACCGCCACCACCCGAGCCGCGCCTGGACCTGCTGGTGAGCAATGCCCAGGCCCGCGAGGTTTTTTTGGCCATTGTCGCCGACACGCGCTACAGCATGCTGATGCATCCGGACGTCAGCGGCACTCTGTCGGTCACGCTGCGTGGCGTGACGGTGCTGGAGGCGCTGGAGGCCATCCGCGACGTCTATGGCTATGACTTCAAGGTCGATGGCCGGCGTATCACGGTCTATGGCCCGTCCATGCAGACGCGCATCTTCACGGTCAACTACCCGCACTCCCTGCGCGTGGGGACGAGCGATCTGCGTGTGGCCGCGGGGTCTTCGCCCTCAATCACCGGCGCGGGGACCACGCCCGGAGCGGGAACCGCCACCACCACGCCGATGGGGACCACGGGAACGACTGCGACGGGGACGACAACAGGTGCTGGCGGCGTGCAGAACTCCAGCAGCCGCGTGTCCACCTCGTCGCGCGCGGATTTCTGGACTGAGTTGACGGACGCGGTGCGTGCCATGGTCGGCACCAGCGGCGGGCGTAGCGTGGTGGCCAGCCCACAGGCCGGCATCCTGGCGGTGCGCGCCATGCCCGACGAGCTGCGCCAGGTAGAGAAATTCCTCAAGGCCACGCAAGGGGCGGTCGAACGCCAGGTGATGCTGGAAGCCAAGATCGTCGAGGTGGAGTTGCGTGATGGCTACCAGAGCGGTGTCAATTGGGCGGCGTTTTCCTCCGATGCCAATTCGACCCAGTTGATGGGGGTGCTTGGCAGCGCGGGTATCGGTACTACCAATCCCTTGCTGCAGGGCGGTACGGCCATCTCCGGTGTGGTGCCGCAGCCGTCTTTTGGGGCGGGTGGCGGTCTGTTCGGGCTGGCGCTGGCGACCAGCCAGTTTGCCGCGGTGCTGGGTTTCCTGGAAACCCAGGGCGATGTGCAGACGCTCTCCAGTCCGCGTGTGGCGACGCTGAACAACCAGAAGGCGGTGCTCAAGGTCGGCTCGGACGACTTCTTCATCACCAACG
Source organism: Hylemonella sp. (assembly GCA_041905305.1). GTDB lineage: Bacteria > Pseudomonadota > Gammaproteobacteria > Burkholderiales > Burkholderiaceae_C > Hylemonella. The sequence goes on from JAYRLJ010000001.1 coordinate 16,509, forward strand.
TGACCGGCGGGTCGATTTCCACTGCAACCGTGGTGGGCACCACGGGCACCACGACCATGCCGACGGTTACGTTGACGCCGTTCTTCTCCGGCATTGCGCTGGATGTAACGCCGCAGATCGACGACGGCAACAACATCATGCTGCACATCCACCCGTCGGTGACCTCGGTGACGGAGAAGACCAAGCTGGTCGATCTGGGCAGTGTGGGCAGCTACCGCCTGCCGCTGGCGTCCAGCAGCGTGAATGAAACCGACACGGTGGTACGCATCCAGGACGGGCGCATCGTCGCCATCGGCGGGCTGATGCAGATGGAGTCAGTGCGCAACGCGTCGGGCGTGCCCGGTACCACGGGCATGGGGCCCTTGTCGGCCCTGTTTGGCAACCGTGCCAGCACCGGACGCAAGAAGGAGCTGGTGGTGCTGATCAAGCCCTCGATCATTCGCACCGAGCAGGATTGGGAGCAGCAGAACCGCAATGTGCGCGCCGCGCTGGACGACATGGATGCCTCCCGCAACCGGGTGATTCGCCTGGATGGCGGTGTCGAGCTGCAGACGCCGCCGCGGAACCCGGTGCAGTGAACCGGGGGAGCGGGTCCTGACGATGTACCTCCGGCACTTTTCCCTGCGCGAGGCGCCGTTTTCCATCACGCCGGATCCGGCTTTTTTCTTTCCGCACGACGGCGCGCAGGCCGCGCTGAACACGCTGCTGGTAGCCTTGCGCAGTGGCGAGGGGTTCCTCAAGATTGTGGGGGAGGTGGGCTGCGGCAAGACCGTGCTGTGCCGGCAGCTGCTCAAGACCCTTCAGGCTGAGTGCGTCACGGCCTATATCCCCAACCCGGACATGGGGCCGGACGATCTGCTGCTGGCGCTGGCCATGGAACTGGGCGTGGCGGTGACGGCGCCACACAGCCGCTACCAGATCCTGGGGGCCTTGCGTGACAGCCTGCTGCAGCATGCCGAAGCCGGCCGCCGGGTGGTGGTGTGCATCGACGAGGCGCAGGCCATTCCGTTGCGCACGGTCGAGAGCCTGCGGCTGTTGTCCAACCTGGAAACCGAAAAGCAGAAGCTGTTACAGCTGGTGCTGCTGGGACAGCCTGAGCTGGATTCCCGTCTGGCGCGCCCCGAGATTCGGCAGCTACTGCAGCGCATCACCTTCAGCGAACATCTGGGGCCGTTGCCGGTGCAGGCTGTGCCCGCTTACCTGGAGCACCGGCTGGCCACAGCGGCCCTGGACGAACTGACCGACGTGAAATTGTTCGATGCCGCGGCGGCGCGTGCTCTCGGCCGCTACAGCGGCGGCGTGCCCCGCCTGCTGAACGTGCTGGCGCACAAGAGCCTGCTGCTGGTCTATGGCGAGAACGGCCGTCATGTCAAGGTGCGGCACGTCCGGCTGGCCGCGGCGGACACCCCCGGTGTGCAGGCGCCACCCTCCTGGTGGCAGCGCCTGCGCGGGCGCTGGGCGAAGGAGGAGAGTACCTCGGCTTCGGCGCCGGACGACAGCCGTGACAC
>JAYRLJ010000001.1:18026-47313 GCA_041905305.1 Hylemonella sp.
TGAAGTGGGCTCTACGGGCGGAGGGCGGTCGTGAGCGTCATCAACAAGATGCTGCGCGATCTGGATGCCCGCCGCGCGACCTCGGCTGTGCCGGGGCGCGAGGCGGCGGGGCTGACGCGGGATACCGCGAGTGTGAAAGGGCGTGCAACTGCGGACCGCTCTTCGCGCCTGCGTCTGCTGTTGCTGGGCTTCGTGCTGGTCTTGGCGGCGGCAGCCGCCTGGTGGTATGCGGGCCAGCGCCAAGATGCGACGCCATCGGTGCGGCCGCCACAGGTCAGCGGGGCCACCACGGTGCCGCTGCCGCAGGCGCCGGCCAGTGCGATAGCCGCGTCGCCGGGACAGGCCGCCGCACCGCTGGGCGAGCAGCAGTTGCATCAGATGCTCGATCAGGCAGCGCGCAGTGCCCCGCAGGGGCCTGCTACCGCCGTACTGGTGCCGCCGCCGGCTGCTGCGGCGGCGGCCGCCGGGGTATCACCCGAGCAGGCGCAACAGATGGCGCAGCAGGTCTTGCGCACTGCGCCCGGCGGGCAGATGCCCTTGCCGCAGTCGCCAGGCCTGGCCTACGAGTTGCAGCAGCAACTGGCCAAACCGTCGGCGTCCGCGGCGCCTATTGCCCGTGCGGCGGGCAAGCCCGGCGAGGCAGCTCCGGCCACGACATCGGCTCCCGCTGCTGCGGCGTCCTCCGTGCCGTCCAGGCCCCCGGTGCCCAAAGCCGTGCCGGCGCCAGCGCGTGCGCCGCAGGCGGCCGCCGCAGATGCGACGCCGAAGCCGCCGGCGCTCAGCCCGCCCGCGGCAGTGGAGGCTGAGGAGACCTTGAAGGCCGCCACGCCGGCGCCGAAGCCTGCGACGGCCAACCGCGCCGGGCGTGTGGCCTCGGAGCTGCCACCGGCGATGCATCCGCGGCAGGCGGCGGCCCTGGAGGCGCTGGCCCAAGCGCGCAGCCTCTGGAATGCGGGGTCACGCGAAACAGCGCTGGACGTTATGCGCCAGGCGGTGGCCGTGGCCGAGCGCGCCCAAGCCAGCGCGCCCGACGCGGCCGCGTTGCCGGCCTTCCAGACTTTGGTACGCGAGCTGGCACGCATGGAACTGGCGCAGGGGCAGCCTGCCCAGGTGCTGGAACTGCTGGTCCGGCTCGAACCGCTGCTGGGGGACCAGGCGGATTTATGGGCCGTGCGCGGCAATGCGGCGCAGCGGTTGGGCCGTCATGCCGATTCGGTGCAGGCCTACCAGACGGCCTTGAAACTGCGCCCCGGGGAGCCGCGCTGGATGCTGGCTTCTGCTGTTTCGCTGGCGGCACTGGGGCAGCTGTCGGCGTCTGCCGAGCAGGTCGAGAAGGCGCGGGCTGCGGGTGGTGCGGTGAGCCCGGAGGTCCTGAACTACCTGCGGCAGATGGGGGTGGCGGTGCGATGAGGTGGCCATGCTGAAGCGGATCCACGTCGAGCAACTCGTGCTGGGCATGCACATCAAGGAGTTCTGCGGCTCCTGGATGGAGCACCCGTTCTGGCGTTCCAGCTTCATGCTCGATGATCCCAAGGACATCGAGCGCATCCTGAGCAGCAGCATCAAGGAAGTCTGGATCGATTGCGATAAGGGGCTGGACGTGCCGGTCGGCCAGGTGGCCATGTCCGAGGCCGAGTCCGATGCGCTGGTCGAGCAGGAGCTGATGAAGGCCGCGCAAGGGTCTCGCCAGACGGCCCCGGTGCCCTTGCACCAGGAGATCGAGCGCGCGGCCCGGATCTGCACCCAGTCCAAGCAGGCGGTGGTCTCCATGTTCCAGGAGGCGCGCATGGGCAAGGCGGTCGACGCTGCCGGTGCGCAGCGGTTGGTGGATGAGATTTCCGACTCGCTGGCGCGCAATGCCAGTGCACTGATCAGCCTGGCGCGCCTCAAGACGGCGGATGACTACACCTACATGCACTCGGTCGCCGTGTGCGCGATGATGATCGCGCTGGCGCGCCAGCTGGGGCTGGATGAGGATCAGACGCGGTCACTTGGGCTGGCCGGGCTGCTGCACGACCTGGGCAAGGCGGTGATGCCGATAGAGGTGCTGAACAAGCCGGGCAAGTTGACCGAGGGCGAGTTCGCCATCATGAAGAGCCACCCGGTCAAGGGGCACAGCATCCTGCAGCAGGTCGGCAAGCTCGATCCAGTGGCGCTGGAAGTCTGCCTGCACCACCATGAGAAGGTCGATGGCTCAGGCTATCCCCACGGCCTGCACGGGGAGGCGATCAGCCTGTACGCCAAGATGGGGGCTGTGTGCGACGTGTATGACGCCATCACCTCCAACCGGCCCTACAAGGCCGGCTGGGACCCGGCCGAGTCGCTGCGCAAGATGGCGGAATGGGCCGAGGGCCATTTCGACCAACGGGTGTTCCAGGCCTTCGTGAAGAGCCTGGGCATCTACCCCATCGGGTCGCTGGTGCGCCTGACATCCGGTCGCATCGGGGTGGTGGTGGAGCAGACTGCCAAGTCCCTGACGACGCCGCGCGTGAAGGTGTTCTATTCCACCAAGTCCAGCTTGCGCATTCCTCCCGAGGTTGTCGATCTTTCCTTGCCTGCTTGTGTGGAGAAGATCGCCGCCCGGGAAGACCCAAGCCAGTGGAACTTCCGTGACCTCAACGAACTGTGGTCCGGGCTTGCGGTTTCACAGTGGTAGAGGCTATCCGCCCTTGGCCGTTGAGCGTGATTAGCTATAAAAATAATAGCGTTTGTTGTGCCTGTGCGGCCGCCCCCGCAGGGGCGGCTCACCGGCTGGTGTTCAGCAGCCGCGTGTGACGGGCATTTCGACCGGCTTGGCTGCGGGCGCGTATTTGCCCAACTCCAGCTTGGCAATCGCATTGCGGTGCACTTCGTCGGGACCGTCGGCAAAGCGCAGCGTGCGGGCGTTGGCATAGCTGTAGGCCAGCGGGAAGTCCTGGCACATGCCGCCGCCGCCGTGCACCTGCATGGCCCAGTCGATCACCTGGCAGGCCATGCTGGGCGCCACCACCTTGATCATGGCGATCTCGGTCTTGGCCACCTTGTTACCCACGGTGTCCATCATCCAGGCGGCCTTCAGTGTCAGCAGGCGCGCCATGTCGATCTTGCAGCGCGCCTCGGCGATGCGCTCCTGTGTTACCGTCTGCGCCGCCACTGGCTTGCCGAAGGCGACGCGCGCCGAGGCGCGCTTGCACATGTATTCGAGCGCACGCTCGGCCTGGCCGATCAGGCGCATGCAGTGGTGGATGCGCCCCGGACCGAGGCGACCCTGCGCAATCTCGAAACCGCGGCCTTCACCCAGCAGAATGTTGGAGACCGGCACGCGCACGTTCTCGAACAGCACTTCCATGTGGCCGTGCGGTGCGTCGTCATAGCCCATCACGCTCAGGGGCCGCACGACCGTGACGCCCGGCGTGCTGGCCGGCACCAGGACCATGCTCTGCTGCGAGTGGCGCGGTGCTTCGGGGTCGGTCTTGCCCATCAGGATGTAGATGGCGCAGCGCGGGTCACCGGCGCCGGAGGTCCACCACTTGCGGCCGTTGATCACGTACTCGTCGCCCTGGCGTTCGATGCGCGTTTCGATATTGGTGGCATCACTCGACGCCACCTCAGGTTCGGTCATGGCAAAGGCGGAGCGGATTTGCCCGGCGAGCAGAGGCTTGAGCCATTGTTCGCGGTGCTCGGCCGTGCCGTAGCGCGCGATGGTTTCCATGTTGCCGGTGTCGGGCGCGTTGCAGTTGAACACCTCCGGAGCCCAGTGCACCCGGCCCATGATCTCGGCCAGCGGCGCGTATTCCTGGTTGGTCAGGCCGGCGCCCTTTACGCCAGCGATCTCAGCACTGTCTTGCGGCAGGAACAGGTTCCACAAGCCTTGTTCCTGCGCCTTCACTTTCAGTTTCTCGATCAGTTGCAGCGGCGTCCAGCGACGGCCAGCGCGCGTGTTGGCCTCGATCTCGTCGTGAAAGGCCTGTTCGTTCGGGTAGATATGCTCATCCATGAACTTGAGCAGTCGCGCCTGAAAGTCCTTGGTGCGGGGGGAGTAGTCGAAGTCCATGCGGATCTCCTAGGTTGGATATGAAAGGGTCTCAGGCTCGCTGGGCGAACTGCCAGGCCATGGCGGCCATGGGGCGAGCGCCGGCGGCGGATTGCTGCGCCTGGGCGTTGGAGGCGGTGCCGTTTTCCACGCGCTTGGCAATGCCTTGCAGGATGGCGGCGATGCGGAACATGTTGTAGGCCATGTAGAAGTTCCAGTCGGCCTTCAGCGCCGCCGGTGTGGCGAGTCCGGTGCGCTCGCAATACAGGCGGATGTACTCGTCCTCGGTCGGAATGCCCAGCGCCGGCAGGTCCAGCCCGCCGATGCCGCGGAAGGCACCGGGCGGGATGTGCCAGGCCATGCAGTGGTAGGCGAAGTCGGCCAGCGGGTGGCCGAGCGTCGAGAGCTCCCAGTCCAGCACGGCAATGATGCGTGGCTCGCTGGCGTGGAACATCAGGTTGTCCAGGCGGTAGTCGCCGTGCACGATGCTCACCAGGCTGTCGTCCTGGGCGCTGGCGGGCAGATGGGCGGGTAGCCAGTCCAGCAGCTTCTCCATTTCGGGAATGGGCTGCGACATCGGGCCGGCGCCATCCGTCGAGGCACGGTACTGCTTGGCCCAGCGCGCGATCTGGCGCGACACGTAACTGCCCGGTTTGCCATAGTCGGCCAGGCCGCGTTCCGCAAACTTCACCGTGTGCAGCGCGGCAATCACCCGGTTCATCTCCAGGTAGATGGCGCGTCGCCCGGCTGGGTCGAAATCGGGCAGCGACTGGTCCCACAGCACACGCCCGGCCATGAACTCCATGACGTAGAAGGCGCGGCCGATCACCGACTCGTCCTCGCACAGCACATGCATGTGCGGCACCGGCACGTCGGTGCCTTGCAGGCCGCGCATGACGGCGAACTCGCGCCCGATGGCATGGGCCGACGGTAGCAGCTTGGCCTGCGGCCCGGGCTTGGCACGCATGACGTAGCTGCGTGTCGGCGTGATGAGCTTGTAGGTCGGGTTCGATTGACCACCCTTGAAGGACTCGACGCGCAGCGGGCCGGTGAAGCCGTCGAGATGGTGTTCCAGCCAGCCTTGCAGGGCTGCTACGTCGAAGGCGTGGGCGGCGGGCACGGGACGGGTGCCAACGTTGTGGTGTTCGAGTTCGCTCATGTTCCGAGGGGTGGGCAGATGGTCAGTGGTCGGATTCGATGATGCGCAGCAGCGCATCGCGGTCGCGCACCACCAAGCCACCCGGTTCGATGCGGATGACGTCCTCGCGCTCCATGGCCTTGAGCTCCTGGTTGACGCGCTGGCGCGACGCCCCCAGCAGCTGCGCCAGTTCCTCTTGCGCCAGCTGCAGGCCGATGCGCGTCTCGCGGCTGTCGCTGAGCGAAGACACGCCGTAGCTGCGCAGCAGGTGCAGCAACTGCTTGGCCAGGCGCGCGCGCAGCGGCAGGGTGTTGAGGTCTTCCACCAAGCCGTAGAGCTGGCGGATGCGGCGCGCGTGCAGTCGCAGCAGGGCCTCGTAGAGCTCCACGTGGCTGGACAGGATTTTCTTGAAGTCGGCCTTGGCCACGCACAGCGTGGTGGTGTCGCCATGCGCATAGGCGTCGTGCGTGCGCCGGTCGCCGTCGAAGATCGACACGTCGCCGAACCACACGCCCGGCTCCACATAGGTTAGCGTGACCTGCTTGCCGGAGATCGAGGTCGAGCTCACACGTACGGCGCCCTTGGCGCAGGCCACCCACTCCTCGGGCGGTTCGCCACGGGCGCAGATGAGTTCGCCGTCCTTGTATCGTCTGACGTAGGCGCATCGCAGGATGTCGTGTCGCAGGGAGGGTGACAGGGTTGAAAACCAGCGTCCGCCATTGATGGCAGCGCGCTCTTCGATGGTAAGAATCGGCTCGTCCATGGACTGTCTTTTCGGTGACTGGGAACATGCCCATTGTCGCGCGCGCGACGGCGTGCATCGCTTGGGGTTGTCACCTGGGTGTCTGCTGTGCCGCGCGCGGGCAGCCCGCCTTCGCCGCAAGGTGCGGCGGCCGTCAGTCGTACTGCGGTGGCTGCTTGGCCAGGAAGGCCGCAATGCCGATGCCGGCATTGACGTGATGCAGGTTGCGCACGAAATGGTCGCGTTCCAGCGCCAACTGGCGTGTCAGCGTGGCCTGGGGTGCTTCGTTCACCAGTTCCTTGATGCTCGCCAGGGCATTGGGTGCCCGTGCGTTGAGGCGTTCGGCCAGCGCCAGCGCCTCGTCCAGCGCCTGGCCCGGCACTGCCACCCGATTGACCAGCCCCAGTGCATGCAGGCGCTCGGCACCGATGCGTTCGCCACTCATGAGCAGCTCGGTGGCCAGCTGACGCGGCAGGGCACGCGTGAGTTGCCAGCTGGCACCACCATCGGGCGACAGCGCGACGTTGCTGTAGGCCATGACGAAGACGGCGTCGCTGGCGGCGACGATGAAGTCGCAGGCCAGCGCGAGCGAGAAGCCGGCGCCGGCAGCGGCACCTTCGACCGCGGCGATCACCGGTTTGGGGAAGGTGCGGATGGCCTCGATCCAGTTGTGCAGCCCCTCAATGCTTTCGGCCTGCACGGCCGGTGGCTGCTGGCGGTTGGCCTGCAGCCGCTGCAGGTCACCACCGGCGCAGAAGAGGGCACCTTCGCCGGTGATGACCACGCTGCGGACTTCCGGGTTGGTCTCGGCCACGTTCAGCGCCTCGACGCCGGCGGCGTAGATGGCCGGGCCAAGCGCGTTACGCTGGCCCGGGTTGGAGAGGGTCAGCACCATGGTGCGGCCCTGGCTGGTGCTGTGCAGTTGTGCGCTCATGACAAAAAATCCTCCGCGCTGTGCGCTACGGTCATCGCCCGGGGAACGACCCGGCGGCGATGGAGTGTCTCACGAAGGACGTCATTCTTCCTCGTGCAACAGCGACAGGCCGATGGCACCGCGCCGGCGCAGCCAGGGACTGGGGCGGTAGCGCTGGTCGCCATAGACGGTCTGCAGGTTGAACAGCACTTCCAGCACATTGGTCGGGCCGTAGCGGTTGCCCATGGCCAGCGGCCCCATCGGGTAGCCCAGGCCCAGGGTGACGGCCGTCTCCAGATCGGCCGGCGTGCAGATGCGCTGCTGGCAGATGTCGGCGGCGATGTTGACGATGGTGGCCAAGACACGCTGGGTGACGAAGCCGCCGCTATCGCGGATCACGCTCACCGCCTTGCCGTCGCGTGCGAACAGGGCATGCGCTGCATCGCGCATGTCGGCGCGCGTGGCCGGGTTGGTGGCCAGCACTCGGCGCTTGGTGGCCGCATCGTCGATCAGCAGGTCGATGCCCACCGTGCGGGCCGGGTCGAGACGCTCCACCACCGCGACCGTGGTGATGTCAAAGCCCAGTGGCGCCACCAGCGTCAGCGCGTTGGCCGAGGGCGACTGGCCGGTTTCGATCTTGGCCCCCAGGTCTTTCAGCAACTGGTACAGCTCGGCGCGGCGTGAGGCGCGCGTCGAGACCCAGACCGGCGGCATGTCCGCCACCTGCGGCACCGGCGGCTCAGGCGCGACCTGGGCCACATTGTTTTCGTAGCGGTAGAAACCCTCGCCAGTCTTGCGGCCCAGCACGCCGCCAGCCAGGCGCTGTGCAGTGATGACGCTGGGGCGGTAGCGTGCTTCCTCGTAGTACTGGTGGTAGATCGACTCCATCACCGGGTGCGAGACGTCCAGCGCCGTGAGGTCCATCAGCTCGAAGGGGCCGAGCTTGAAGCCGGCCTGGTCACGCAGGATGCGGTCGATGGTGGCGAAATCGGCCACACCTTCGCTGACGATGCGCAGCGCCTCGGTGCCGTAGCCGCGCCCGGCGTGGTTGACGATGAAGCCGGGGGTGTCTTGCGCGGTGACAGGCGTATGGCCCATCTGGCGCGCGTACTCGGAGAGGGCTGCGCAGACGGCCGGGTCGGTCTTGAGGCCGGCGATCACCTCCACCACTTTCATCAGCGGCACCGGGTTGAAGAAGTGGTAGCCGGCCACGCGCTGGGGACGCTTGAGCTGGGCGGCAATGGCAGTGATCGACAGGGAGGAGGTGTTGCTGGCCAGCACGGCCTCGGGGCGGACGATGCTTTCCAGTTGAGCGAACAGTGCAGCCTTGACCTCGAGTTTCTCGACGATGGCTTCTATCACCAAGTCGCAGCCAGCCAGCGCCTGCAAATCGCTGGCAACTTGCAGGCGCGCCTTGCAGGCTGCCACGTTGGTCGCGTCCATGCGGCCTTTCTCGGCCAGCTTGTCCCACTGGGCGCCAATGCCCTGCTGGGCGGCGGCCATGGCGGCCGGTTGCGTGTCGTACAAGGTGACGGTGCTGCCGGCCTGTGCCGCGATCTGGGCGATGCCGCGGCCCATGGCGCCGGTGCCGACGACGGCGATGTGTGCGTAGAGGGGGTTCATGTCGGCAATTATCTCGCGCCCCCTCCATTCTCCCGAGTCGCGTGGCGGACTATGATGGGGTATGTCGATGAACGATCCCGTTCGACTGCATTCACGCATTCTTGCGGCAGGATGCGACAGCACACAAACCAATGGAGACATGACGATGACCTTGAAACTGTGCGGCTTCTCGGCCAGCAACTACTACAACAAGATCAAGCTGCAGTTGATGGAAAAGGACGTGCCCTTCGTCGAGGAGCTGGTCTGGACCGGCCACACCGATGCCATGTTGGTCGACCGTTCGCCCATGGGCAAAGTGCCTTTCCTCGACACGCCGCAGGGGCCGATCTCGGAGTCGGGTGCCTGCGCCGAGTACATCGAGGCGGCCTATCCGCAAAAGCCATTGTTGCCGGCTGACCCGTATGCGGCGGCCAAGGTGCGAGAGATCCTGATCTACAGCGAGCTGCACCTGGAGCTGGTGGCGCGCAACCTCTATCCAGAGGCCTTCTTCGGTGGCAAGGTGTCGGACGAGGTCAAGGAGCGCACCCACAAGCTGCTGGTCAAGGGCGTGCACGGCTTTGCCAAGCTGGCGAAGTTCGCCCCCTACATTGCAGGCTCCGAGTTCACCCTGGCCGATTGCGCCGCGGTGGCGCACCTGCCGCTGGTGTCTGGCGCCAGCAAGATCATCTATGGCCAGGACGTGTTGGCCGAACTGCCGGTGCGCGACTATCTGAAGATGATGGGTGAGCGCCCGACCATGAAGACCATCAACGCCGACCGTAAGAGCAGCACCGAGCTGATGATGGCCATGCGGGCCAAAAAGGGCGCTTGAACGGACTCAAGACCCGTGCGGGCTGCGATGGGTGGCCTGTGTGGCCAGCGCGCTGGTGAGCAGCGCCAGCAGCAGCACGGCCAGCCCGGCCCAGTGGAGCCAAGGCATTCGGTCCTGAGCGATCAACCAGCCGCCGGTGGCAGCGCCCATGGCCTGCCCGGCATAGATGGCCGAGGTGTTGAGGGCAATCGAGCCGGACGCCAGCGCTGGCGCGATGCCGGCCAGCCGGGCCTGCTGCGCCGAATTGGCGGCAAAACAGCCCAGGGCCCAGGGCACCAGTACCAGCCCGAGCAGCGGCAGGCTAGATCCGACGGGCCACAGGGCCAGGCTAAGTGCCATGCCGCCCATCGACGCCATGACGGCGCGCGAGGCGCCTACCCTGTCGATGTGGCGCGAGACCCAGAGGTTGCCCAAAAAGCCGAAGCCGCCAAACCAGGCAAACATCAGACTCAGCTGCAGCGGCGTGATGTCGAAGTAGGCCTTCAGGTACGGCGCCAGATAAGCAAACTGCACGAACTGCCCGGCCGAGAACAGGGCCGTCACGGCCACGCACAGCATGAGCGGACGGGACTGCAGCGTCTCGCGCCAGGCGCCGAGCGAGAAGGCGGGCGGCTTGATGCCCTTGGGCATGACGCGCCAGACCCACCAGGCGCTTGCCAGGCTGAGCAGCCCCACCAGGGCAAAGGCGGACCGCCAACCCAGCGTGCCACCGATCCAGGCACCCAGTGGCATGCCCAGGACCGAGGCCACGGACCAGCCGAGAAAGACCAGCCCGATGGCCCGGCCCCGCTGCGCGGCCGGTACCAGCAGTCCGATGCAGGCGGCCGCCTGCGGCGTGAAGAGGGCTGGTGAGACCACGGCCAGCACGCGCACCGCCAGGAGTGAGCTGAAGTCGGGCATTGCCGCGCTCAGCAGATGTATGACGCCATACCAGAGCATGGCCAGGGCCAGCAGGCGCCGCCGGTCCCACTGCGCCACCAGCGTGGCCAGCAAGGGCGCGCCGAAGCACATCATCAGGGCGGCGGCTGAAATCAGCTGACCCGCCACTGGGATTGGGACGACCAGGGAGTGGCTGATGTCGTTGAGCGTGCCGGGCACGATCATCACGCCGGTACCGATGATGCCGTTACCGGCCATCAGCGCCCACAGCGCCGCGGGCAGTGAACGGGCGTCGGAGGACGGCTGCGGCATGCCGTGCTTCAGCGCCGCACCTGCAGTGCGCCCGGGTTGACGATGTTGGTGGGCGTGCCCTTGATGAAGTTCACCACGTTGTCGAAGGCGGCGCCGAAGTAGGTCTCGTAGTTCGACTGCTCGACATAACCAATGTGCGGCGTGCAGATGCAGTTCTCCAACCGCAGCAACGCATGGCCTTGCAGGATAGGTTCGGTCTCGAACACATCTACCGCCGCCATGCCGGGGCGGCCGCGGTTGAGTGCGCCGATCAGGGCGTCGGGTTCGACCAGCTCGGCGCGCGAGGTGTTGACGAACAGTGCCGTGGTCTTCATGCGTGCCAGATCGTCGGAGGTGACGATGCCGCGCGTTTCGTCGGTCAGACGCAGGTGCAGGCTGAGCACATCGCTCTGTGCAAAGAAGTCGTCGCGGCTGGCAGCGGCCTCGTAGCCGTCCTGCACCGCTTTCGCCAGCGAGTTGTCTCGGCCCCAGACTAGCACGCGCATGCCGAAGGCGCGGCCATAGCCGGCCACCATCTGGCCAATCTTGCCGTAGCCCCAGATGCCGAGTGTCTTGCCGCTGAGCACGCAGCCCAGGCCGAAATTGGGTGGCATGGAGCCGGCCTTGAGGCCGGACTGCTGCCAGGCCCCGTGCTTGAGGTTGCCGATGTATTGCGGCAGGCGACGCATGGCGGCCATGATGAGGGCCCAGGTCAACTCGGCCGGTGCCACCGGCGAACCGGTGCCCTCGGCGACCGCGATGCCGCGCTCGGTGCAGGCATTGATGTCGATGTGACTGCCGACGCGGCCGGTTTGCGCGATCAGCTTGAGGCGCGGGAGTTTCTCCACCAGGGCGCGCGTGATGTGGGTGCGTTCGCGGATCAGCACGATGATGTCGGCATCGCGCAGTCGGACGGACAGCTGACCGAGACCCTTGACTGTGTTGGTGTACACCTTGGCCGGAAAGGCCTCGAGCTTGGATGCGCATTCGAGCTTGCGAACGGCGTCCTGGTAATCGTCCAGAATCACAATATTCATGCCGCTATTGTGCCTTGGGCCTGCGGCGCACGGGCCCGTCGCCGGGCCAGCGGGAGGCCTTCTCAGCGGGCTGTGGCCTCGCAGGCAGCCAGGCGGTCCAGCTCGGCACAGACATCGGCCATGCGGCCGGAGATCACCATGCGCCCGACCTGGGCGGCGCTTTGCCCGGACTCCATGACGCGCACCACGCGCAAGGGGCGACGCTGGACCGAATGTGCAGGCGGCTGGGCGGTGACCCGAGTGGCGCGACGTTGACAGGCCGGTCGGAGGTCGGCCACGGCGGCTGCACCTCGTGCCGGTGGGGTGGTTGCCAGGGGGGCGACAGCCGGCACCAGCCAGCGCAGCAGGTTTTGCAGCGGAGCCCAGGTGCGTGGCTCGGCCAGGAAGGCGATGTTCATGTCAGGCCTCGGTATGTGCGGTTCACATCAGCATGGTGTTGCGGATCAGGCCGACCGCCAGGCCCTCGATCTCGAACGGCTCGCCCGGCTCGACGATGATGGTCTGGTAATCGGGGTTCTCGGGGTGCAGCTCGATCAGGTGCTTGTTGCGGCGGAAGCGCTTGACCGTGACTTCCTCACCCAGCCGGGCGACAACGATCTGGCCATTCTTGGCGTCCTTGGTGGCCTGCACTGCCAGCAGGTCGCCGTCCATGATGCCGGCATCGCGCATGGACATGCCGCGCACCTTGAGCAGGTAATCGGGCTTGCGCTGGAACAGCGAGTTCTCGACGTAGTAGGTCTGGTCCACGTGTTCCTGCGCCAGAATCGGCGAGCCGGCGGCCACGCGTCCGACCAGCGGCAAGGCCAGTTGGGCCAAGCCCGGCAGCGGCAGTGCGTACTGCTTGATGCGCGACTCGTTGATGGAGCGCAGGGCGTCGCCACGCAGGCGGATCCCGCGCGACGTGCCGCTGACCAGTTCAATCACGCCCTTGCGCGCCAGCGCCTGCAGATGCTCCTCGGCAGCGTTGGCAGACTTGAAGCCGAGTTCGGCCGCGATTTCGGCGCGCGTGGGTGGGGCGCCGGTGCGGGCAATGGCGCTCTGAATCAGGTCCAGAATCTGCTGTTGGCGGGCGGTCAGTTTGACCGGGAACTGGGGCAGGTCCATCATGGCGACTCCTTGTGGCCGGGTTGGCATAAGACTACTGTCTCGATATCCAGTAACTGTATTTTTAACCAGTTTGTGAGGAATTGCAAGTGGGGCTTCAAAAAATCGTCGTGCTCGGCACCGGCGGCACCATTGCCGGCACCGCGGCCAGTCCGACCGACAGCCACTACGTTGCCGCGCAAAAGGGCGTGGCCGACCTGCTGGTCGGGCTGCCGGGTGCGTTGCCGGCCGGCTTCGAACTTGTGAGCGAGCAGGTCGCGCAGATCGACAGCAAGGACATGGATGTCGCTGTCTGGCAGGCGCTGCTGCGGCGCTGCACACACTGGTTGGCACAGCCCGATGTGCAGGGCGTCGTCGTGACGCATGGCACCGACACCGCGGAGGAGACCGCCTACTTGCTGCAGGCTGTCCTGGCCCCAACCAAGCCGGTGGTGCTGACCTGTGCCATGCGCCCGGCCACGGCGATCAGTGCTGATGGGCCACAGAACCTGCTGGATGCATTGGTGGTGGCCTGCCACCCCGGTGCCAGTGGCGTGGTACTGGTCTGTGCCGGCCAGGTCCATGGGGCCTTTGATGTGCAGAAGCTCTACAGCTGGCAGCTCGATGCCTTCAGTTCGGGTGAGGCCGGGCCGATCGGGCGGGTGCAGCAGGGGCGGCTGACGCAGTGGCGCAATTGGCCGTTCAGCCCGTCCAGATATGACTGCGCGGCCGTCGAAACAATCGCCTCCAAGGGCGAGTGGCCTCGGGTGGAGGTGGTGCTCAGTCATGGCGCCGCGTGTGCTGCCACGGTGGACGCGCTGGCCGCGCCCGATGTGGCTGCGCGTACCGGTGCGGCGCCAGTGCGTGGTCTGGTGGTGGCGGGCACCGGCGGCGGTACGGTGCATCAGGCGCTTGAAGAGGCATTACGACGAGCGCAGGAGCGTGGGGTGCTGGTATGGCGCAGCAGCCGCTGCGCGTTGGGGTCGGCCAGCCCCAGGCCGGACGAGCTGTTTGCGGCGGCCCCGGGTCTGACGCCGGTGAAGGCGCGACTGGCACTGATGCTGCATTTGATGGACAACTGACCATGTTGTCGGCCTTGCAGGAGAGTGCCTGGGCCTATCCGGCGCTGGAGGTCATCCACATCATCGGCATCGCCCTGCTGGTGGGCAATCTGGTGCTGCTCGAGCTGCGGGTGTTTGGCGCCGGTGCGGCGCTGCCTGCACGGGAGCTGGCCCGGCTCAGCCTGGTGCTGGCCTTGGGTGGCTTCGGTCTGGCTGCGGCGTCGGGGTTGCTGATGTTCGCCACCCAGCCCTCGGAGCTGCTGGCCAACCGCGCATTCACCCTGAAGATGCTGCTGTTATTGGCAGCGGCGTGTAATGCGGGCTGGTTCCATGGTCGTGGCTCGCTGGCACGGCTGGACATGCTGGCGCGTCTGCAGATGCTGCTGTCCACCTTGATCTGGCTGGGCGTCATCGCCTGTGGCCGCTGGATTGCCTACTTCTGACTCGAAGGAGATGCGCATGAAACGACGTGATGCACTGCTGCTGGTGTCTTTGCTGCCGGGCGGGCTGTCCTTGGCCCGGGCGCACCATGGCTGGAGCAGTTTTGACCAGGACCGGCCGCTGTACCTGCAGGGGCGCGTGTTGCGCTCGCGCTGGCAGAACCCGCACGCCGAGCTGGCACTGGAGCTGGACGCGTCCCTGACCTTGCCGTCCGACCTGGCCCGGCGCTCTTTGCCGGCCCAGACCTCCCCGGTCGACGGCCGAGCCCTGCTGCAGCGCGTACGGCTACCGCAGCGAGCGGATCGGGTCTGGGAGGTGGAGCTGGCGCCGCTCACGCGCATGCAGGCATGGAGGGTGGCCGAGATCAAGCCGGGTGACCGTGTGGCACTGGTCGGCTTTACCTTCAAGGGCGAGCAGGGGGCGGCGGTGCTGCGGGCGGAATACCTGTTCGTGGGTGACCAGGTCTATGGCCTGCGTTCCAGCCCGGCCTGAGCTGACGTTACCTTTCCTTACCAAAACCCGGGTTTGCCCCTGCAGCGGCTCCGCTGCGCAGGGGACGCAGCCCGAGAGTAAACGATCAAGACGTGCTGTTTGGGATGCCGAAAGTGGTGGTTTACGTTACCGGCCTGACCCAGCACCGCGACCGCGACCTGCTCGACCGGGCGCTGGTCGATGCCATCATGGAGCTGCTGCAACCGCAGCAGGTGACCCTGATCGGTGTGGTGAGCGAAGCCGCGCAGCGCTTCTGGGTGCCGTTGCTGCGGTGTCAGCAGCGTGGCAATGTCCAGGTACTGTCAGACCCCTTGTGGGTGCAGGTCCACCAGCTACACGCCCTGGCGGAGCAGCCGTGGCATCTGCGCTGCCTGGAGACGCTGCAGCCGGTGGAGGTGTCGCCGGAGGCGCCGCAGGCACCCGCGCTGGCCTTGGTGCCGCTGTTCGAGGACGCCCAGGTGCCCGGCGCGGGCGTGATCGAACTCGTGCTGCGTCAGCGCCTTGATCCGGCGGCCCTGAACATCCTGGGCCGGTTGCTGAGTGTGTACCGCAACATGCATGGCATGCTGGATTACAGCGAATGCGATGCGCTGACCGGCCTGCTCAACCGCAAGTCCTTTGACGATGCGTTTTTCAAGGTACTGCGCGACGAGACCCTGCGGTCGCAGGACGCACGGGCGGCCGGCGAGCTGCCAGAGGCGCAGACGGAGCGGCGCCAGCCGGCACCGGCGGTGGGCTACTGGCTGGCGATGGTGGATGTGGACCACTTCAAGCAGGTCAATGATGTGCACGGCCATTCGATTGGCGACGAGGTGTTGCTGCTGGTAGCGCGTCTGCTCAAGACCACCTTGCGCTCGCTCGACCGCGTGTTTCGCTTCGGCGGCGAGGAGTTCGTCGTGCTGCTGCGTTGCCCGGACGAGGCGGGCGCGATGAGCGCGCTGGAGCGCTTTCGCGCCAACATGGAGCAGTATGCTTTCCCGCAGGTGGGGCGCATCACGGTCAGTGTGGGTTTGACGGCCTTGCGAGCCGGCGATTCGCCGAGCGTGACCTGCGAGCGGGCTGATCAGGCGGTGTACTTTGCCAAGGGCCACGGCCGCAATCAGGTGTGCAGTTACGAGCAGCTGGTGGCGCGAGGCCTGCTGCAGACCGACAACAAGGTGGGGGGCGTCGAGCTGTTCTGAGTCGGCCGCAGACATGAAAAAAGGCCGCGTGAGCGGCCTTTTTTCATGGGGCTGGGTTTGCGGTCAGCTGGCCAGGGCCTGCAGCGCGCGGGCGGTGATTTCGTCCACCGAACCCATGCCGCTGATGGCGCGGTACTTGGGTGCGGCGGCCGGGTCGGCCTTGGCCCAGTTGCTGTAATAGTCCACCAGCGGGCGGGTCTGGGCGCTGTAGACATCCAGACGCTTCTTGACGGTCTCTTCCTTGTCGTCGTCACGCTGCACCAGCGGCTCACCGGTCACGTCGTCACGGCCTTCCACCTTGGGTGGGTTGAACTTGACGTGGTAGGTACGGCCCGAGGCCGGGTGCGAGCGGCGGCCGCTCATGCGCTCGATGATGGCCTCGAAGGGCACATCGATCTCCAGCACGTAGTCGAGCTTGACGCCGGCGGCCTTCATGGCATCGGCCTGCGGGATCGTGCGCGGAAAGCCGTCGAACAGGAAACCCTGGGCGCAGTCGGGCTGGGCAATGCGCTCCCTGACCAGGTTGATGATCAGGTCATCACTCACCAGGCCGCCGGACTCCATGACCGCCTTCGCCTGCAGGCCCAGCGGGGTGCCGGCCTTGACGGCAGCGCGCAGCATGTCGCCGGTAGAAATCTGCGGAATGCCGTATTTCTGGCAGATGAACGTCGCTTGCGTGCCCTTGCCGGCGCCGGGGGCGCCCAACAGTATCAGTCTCATGGATATCCTCGGGTGAATTCAGAACCGGTCGGCGATGCTGGGCACCACGAAGGTGCGTTGAACCGCTCGTAGGAGGTCGAGGATAGCATGCCGTGCTGCGGCCAAACTTACACCCCGGGGTTAGGCTGCTTAACAGCGTCCCAGGCCCGTCAGGCGCTGAAGTGGCGGCGTACGCGCGCCAGGTCTTCCGGCGTGTCGACGCCCGCGCCCGGCGCATCTGGCGTCACGTGCACGGCAATGCGATGGCCGTGCCACATGGCCCGCAACTGCTCCAGCGCTTCGGTGATCTCGATCGGCGCCTGGGCCAGCCGCGGGAACTGGCGCAGGAAGCCCACGCGGTAGCCGTAAAGACCGATGTGGCGCAGCGGTGCTGGCGCGGGCAGGGCCGTGACGCCCTGGGCAAAGCCGTCGCGCCACCAGGCAATCGGCGCGCGGCTGAAGTAGAGCGCAAGCTGGCGCGCATCGAGCACCACCTTCACCACATTCGGGTTGAGGAAGTCTGCCATCGCATGGATCGGGTGCGCTGCCGTGCTCATGCTGGCTTCAGGGCGTTGCATCAGCAGTTCCGCCACGGCCGACACCAGGGCCGGGTCGATCAGCGGCTCGTCGCCTTGCACATTGACCACCAGGCCATCGTCCGGCAAGTGCAGCAGGTCGCAGGCTTCGGCCAACCGGTCACTGCCGCTGGGGTGGTCGGGGCGGGTCAGCACGGCTTCGACGCCGTGGCGATGACAGGCTTGCAGGATCTCCGGGCTGTCGCCGGCCACGACGACGCGGGTGCCTGCCGGCAGGCCGGTGGCGACACGTTGCGCCACGCGCACCACCATGGGCAGGCCGGCAATGTCGGCCAAGGGTTTGTTGGGCAGACGGGTCGAGGCCAGTCGGGCCGGAATCAGGACCGTGTAGTTCATGCAGTCAGGGCGTCAGCGCTCGAGCTCGGCGTCGGTCAGCGGCCGGGCCTCGTTTTCCAGCAGCACCGGAATGCCGTCGCGCACCGGATAGGCCAGGCGCGCGCTACGCGAGATGAGTTCCTGCTGCTCACGCTTGTATTCCAGCGGCCCTTTGGTGACAGGGCAGACCAGCAGTTCAAGAAGTCGTGTGTCCATGGCGCGATGATAGCTGTGCGTCTTCCAGCAGGCGATCGAGCATCGCGAAAAAGGCCGGCTCCGGCGTGAAGTCCAGCGGCACGGCCAGTGCGTCGGGGTGATGTCGCCACAGTTTGACGGCATCTTTTTCAGTGCAAATCAGGGTGTAGGCCTTGTCGGATGGGCGCTGCCAGCTATCAAAATCATAGTGATCCGGCAGCGCCAGCGTCTGCGGCAGCGGCAGGCCGGCGGCCTGCAGCATGGCAAAGAAGGCCTGTGGCTCGGCGATCGCCGCCAGGGCCAGCAGCGGCTGCGTACTCTGGGCCAGTGCGGAGAGGTCGACGCGGCTGCCGTCAGCACGTACGGCGTGCGGCGCCAGCGTGCGCAGCGAGCGGTAGCCGCCAAAGGCGGGGTGGGCGCCGCTGTGCAGCACCAGGTCGACATGGCGTGGCCAGGGCTCGCGCAAGGGGCCGGCCGGTAACAGGAAACCGTTGCCGATGCCGCGGTCGTCAAAGACGCAGATGTCCACGTCGCGTGCCAAAGCCAGGTGCTGCAGCCCGTCGTCGCTGACCAAGACATCGACCTGCGGATGCTGGCGCAACAAGGCGTGGGCTGCCTCGACGCGACGTTGGGCGACGAACACCGGCACACCGGTGCGGCGCCGGATCAGGGCCGGCTCGTCACCGACGTCGCGGGCATCGCTGTCGGGCCGCACCTCCCGGCAATCGCCGGTACGGCGGCCGTAGCCACGCGAGATGACACCGGGCTGGAAGCCGCGCGCCTGCAGGTGCTGTACCACGGCCATCACCACTGGCGTCTTGCCGGCACCACCGGTCACCACGTTGCCGACCACGACGACCGGCACCGGCAGCTTCTCGCGTCGCAGCAGGCCACTGAGGTAGAGACCCTGGCGCAGGCGCACCAGCAGGCCCATGAGGAGCGAGAGCGGCCACAGCGCCCAGGCCAGCGGGCCGCGCCGCGTCCAGCTTTGCAGCAGGGTGCGTTGCCAGCCTGTCGATGACGGCTGCGGCATGGCTTACTTGGTGCCGGCGCGGGCCGAGGACTGGGTGGCGAAGGTGATCTGCGTGAGACCGGCGCGGCGCGCAGCCTCCATCACCGTGACCACCGACTGGTGGCGTGCTGCGGCATCGGCGCTGATGATGACCACGGTGTCCTTGCCGGCTTTGGCGCCCTCGTTCAGGGCGACGACCAGGGCTTCAATGCTGCGCCCGGCCACCGGCGTCCGGTTGACCATGTAGGCGCCATCGCTGCCAACCGCCACCACCACCTCCTTCGGGTAGTCGCGCTGCGCCTCGGTGTCGGCCACCGGCAGGCGCAGTTGCATTTCGGTGAACTTGCTGTAGGTCGTGGTCAGCATCAGGAAGATCAGGATCACCAGCAGTACGTCGATGAAGGGGATCAGGTTGATCTCCGGCTCATCCTGGGTGCGGGGGCGGAAGTTCATCGGCGGGACCTTTCGACGGGACCGGTCATTTCCGCAGGGTGTTGAGGTGGCGTGCCAGCCGGTCGGCGGCGAGCTCCAGTGTCAGCAGGTAGGCATCGACGCGGGCGCGGAAGTAGCGCCAGAAGATCAGCGCCGGAATCGCCACGATGAGACCGAAGGCGGTGTTGTACAGCGCAACCGAGATGCCGTGCGCCAGCTGGGCCGGGTTGCCGCCGGGCGCGCCACCGGTGGGCGTCTGCGAGCCGAAGATTTCGATCATGCCGATCACGGTACCGAGCAGGCCCAGCAGCGGCGCGGCCGACGCGATGGTGGCCAGGGCGCTCAGGTAGCGCTCCAGCTGGTGCGCCACGGCACGGCCGCTGGCTTCCATGCTGGCGCGCAAGTCTTCCTCGCTGCAGCGCGGGTTGGCGTGCAGGGCACGCAGGCCGCTGGCCAGCACCTCGCCCAGGGCCGAGTTCTTTTCCAGTTGGGCCACGATGTCCAGCGCGGGGACGTTCTGGCGCGAGATCAGCAGGGTTTCGTCCAGCAGCTTCGGGGGGGCGATCTTGTCGGTCTTGAGGCTGAGAAAGCGCTCGATGATCAGCGCCAGCGCCAGGATGGAGCAGGCGATCAGAGGCCAGATCGGCCAGCCTGCGGCTTGTATGATCGAAAACAAAGAGAGCCCTCCGCGCAGATTGAAGCTGTGCGATTATGGCCCACGGTCCTGGCCGTTTGCGACGTCGCACGCCGGGGCCAACTCGTCGGCTGTATCGAGTTGTGTCATCCCACAGAAACTGTGGATAACTTTGTGAAGAAGTACCCCGGCAGGGGGCGCCGGACCGCGCCAATGCGTTGTTGCAACAGATTGATTACCCAACGGGCAAGAAAAAACACAATGAAATCAAGGGCGTATCACGGCGCTGCGTGCTTTGCAGAGACTGCGGCGGTTTTATCAGATGACCGGCTCCCGCTGTGGAGTAGTGCACTGCAACACAAGTCGCCAAGCCGCGTTCTGACTGATGTCCGCCACTGAATTCCCTGTCTCCAAGCCGCGCGTCTGGCAAGTTGGCGCGCTATGCCGCGCCATTGCTGACGCGCTCGATGCTCGCTTCAATCCGGTCGCGGTGCGGGGCGAGATTTCCGGCTTCTCGCGCGCAGCCAGCGGGCACTGCTATTTCTCGCTGAAGGACGAAAGCGGGCAGATTCGCTGCGCCATGTTCCGCCGTGCCGCCAGCCTGCTGGACTTCACGCCGCGTGACGGTGAGCTGGTGGAGGTGCGTGGTCGCTTGGGGGTGTACGAGCCGCGCGGCGACCTGCAGCTGATTGTCGAGTCCATGGGCCGG
Source organism: Hylemonella sp. (assembly GCA_041905305.1). Lineage (GTDB taxonomy): Bacteria > Pseudomonadota > Gammaproteobacteria > Burkholderiales > Burkholderiaceae_C > Hylemonella. Next base: position 38,323 of record JAYRLJ010000001.1, read on the forward strand.
GCCGGGCAGGGCGCGCTGTTTGAGCAGTTCCTGCGCCTGAAGGCCAAGCTCGAAGCCGAAGGGCTGTTCGAAGCGGCGCGCAAGCGGCCCTTGCCGGCCATGCCGCGCGCCATCGGCCTGGTGACCTCGCTCGGTGCGGCGGCGCTGCACGACGTGGTGACGGCGTTGCAACGGCGGGTGCCGCACATCCCGGTGGTGCTGGCGCCGGCCTCGGTCCAAGGTGCCAACGCGCCGGCCGAGCTGTGTACGGCGCTATCAAATCTGTATCGCCTCACGTCCGCGTGGCAAGGTTTTGAGGCCGATTCGGGGCAGAAACCCGTGGTCGACGTGATCCTGCTGGTGCGTGGCGGTGGCGCAATGGAAGACCTCTGGGCCTTCAACGACGAGGCCCTGGCCCGTACCGTCGCGCAAAGCCCGGTGCCGGTGGTCTGCGGCGTCGGCCACGAGACCGACTTCACCATCGCCGACTTCGTGGCCGACCTGCGCGCACCCACACCCACGGCGGCGGCCGAACTGGTGGCCGAGCCACGCGATGTTTGGCTGGGCGCACTTGACCTGGCACAGAAGCGCTTGCAGGCGGCGGTAACGGACGTGATCGACCGCCAGAGCCAGCGGCTCGACTTGGTAGGCGGCCGCCTGGGCCGCCCCTCGGCACTGGCGGCGCGTCAGCGGCTGGCGCTCGCCGGCCAGGCCCAGCGCCTGCGCTTTGCGTCGGAGCATGCGCTGCGCCAGTGCCGGCGCGACGTGCAGCAATTGGAAGCTGCCTTGCCGCAACAGCTGCGCCGCGGGCTGGCCGGCATGCAGCAGCGCCTGGAGCGGGCCGCCCTGCGGCTGGAGTTGCTCGATCCCACGCTGGTGCTGCAACGCGGCTACGCCTGGCTGTCGGACGAGCGTGGTCACACCATCAGCCGGGTAGGGCAGACGCATGCCGGGCAGGCCGTGCAGGCCACCCTTGCCGATGGCAAGGTTGATCTGACCGTGTCACCCCGGGGAAAAAATTAATTCCTACAATCGGCGCTCTCGAACAACAAACCCACGAGGAAAACCATGGAACACACCCTGCCCCCCCTGCCTTATGCCATCGACGCCCTGGCGCCGCACTACTCCAAGGAGACGCTGGAGTACCACCACGGCAAGCACCACAACGCCTATGTGGTGAACCTGAACAACCTGCAAAAGGGCACCGAGTTCGAAAGCATGGACCTCGAGTCCATCGTCAAGAAATCCAGCGGCGGCATCTATAACAACGCCGCCCAGATCTGGAACCACACCTTCTTCTGGAACTGCATGAAGCCCAACGGCGGCGGTGAGCCCAGCGGCGCACTGGCTGCGGCCATCAACGCGAAGTGGGGCAGCTACGCGGCCTTCCGTGAAGCCTTCGTCAAGTCGGCTGTGGGCAACTTTGGCTCCGGCTGGACCTGGCTGGTGAAGAAAGCCGACGGCTCGGTGGACATTGTCAACATGGGCGCGGCCGGCACGCCGCTGACCACCGCTGACAAGGCCCTGCTGACGGTCGACGTGTGGGAACACGCTTACTACATCGACTACCGCAACCTGCGCCAGAAGTTCGTCGAGACCTTCCTCGACAAACTGGTGAACTGGGACTTCGTCGCCAAGAACTTCGGCTGATTCCCGGCGCGTCAGCGCAAAGGCCTGGAGATCGCCGATCTCCAGGCCTTTTTTGTTGCCGATGGCCTTGGGCGGTCGCGGGGTAGGGATGTTGTTTGCCTAACGGTCATGTATCTTTTATAAGACTGATTGAAAAAATTTCTCACTTTTATTGATGGTTTTTTTGCATGGTGAGATATGGATTCAAAAAACGGGGTCCACGTCAGAGCACAGAAAGCAAAATCTCGAACCATCAAATGATTTGGCCGATCGGCGCAACTGACCGGCAGGTTTTCGACCACGATCTCTGGAGATAAGGTTTATGAGCAACCAGCAACCCACCATCATCTACACGCTGACCGACGAAGCCCCGCTGCTGGCGACCAGCTCCTTTCTGCCCATCATCCGCACCTTCGCCGCGCCGGCTGGTGTGAACGTCGAGACCAGCGACATTTCGGTGGCCGCCCGCATCCTGGGCAATTTCCCCGAGTACCTGACGGAAGAGCAGCGCGTGCCGGACTACCTGGCCGAACTGGGCAAGCTGACCCTCAAGCCGGAAGCCAACATCATCAAGCTGCCCAACATCAGCGCCTCGGTGGCACAGCTGGTGGCGGCCATCAAGGAACTGCAGGCCAAGGGTTACAAGGTGCCGGACTACCCGGAGAACCCGAAGAGCGACGAGGAAAAGGCCATCAAGGCCCGCTACGGCAAATGCCTGGGTTCGGCCGTGAACCCGGTGCTGCGCGAGGGCAATTCCGACCGCCGTGCGCCGCGCGCCGTCAAGGAGTACGCACGCAAGAACCCGCACAGCATGGCCGAGTGGAGCCAGGCTTCGCGCACGCACGTCTCGCACATGCACCATGGCGACTTCTACCACGGTGAAAAGTCCATGACGCTGGACCGCGCGCGCGACGTCAAGATGGAACTGATCACCAAGAGCGGCAAGACCATCGTGCTCAAGCCCAAGGTCTCCCTGCTCGACCGTGAGGTGATCGACAGCATGTTCATGAGCAAGAAGGCGTTGCTGGCCTTCTACGAAAAGGAGATCGAGGACGCGCGCAAGACCGGTGTCATGTTCTCGCTGCACGTGAAGGCCACGATGATGAAGGTCTCGCACCCCATCGTGTTCGGCCACTGCGTCAAGATCTTCTACAAGGAAGCGTTCGAGAAGCACGGCAAGCTGTTTGATGAGCTCGGCGTGAACGTCAACAACGGCATGGTCGACCTCTACAACAAGATTGCCACGCTGCCGCAGTCCAAGCAGGAAGAGATCAAGCGCGACCTGCATGCCTGCCACGAACACCGTCCGGAACTGGCGATGGTGGACTCCGCCAAGGGCATCACCAACTTCCACTCGCCCAACGACATCATCGTCGACGCGTCCATGCCGGCCATGATCCGCAATGGCGGCAAGATGTGGGGGGCCGATGGCCGCCTGAAGGACGTCAAGGCCGTGATGCCTGAGTCAACCTTCGCCCGCATCTACCAGGAGATGATCAACTTCTGCAAGTGGCATGGCGCCTTCGATCCCAAGACCATGGGCACCGTGCCGAACGTCGGCCTGATGGCCCAGCAGGCCGAGGAATACGGCTCGCACGACAAGACCTTCGAGATTCCGGAAGACGGCGTTGCCAACATCACCGACCTGGACACTGGCGAAGTGTTGATGAGCCAGAACGTGGAAGCCGGTGACATCTGGCGCATGTGCCAGGTCAAGGATGCCGCCATCCGCGACTGGGTCAAGCTGGCCGTCACCCGCGCCCGCAACTCGGGCATGCCGGTCGTGTTCTGGCTCGACGCCTACCGTCCGCACGAAGCCCAGCTCATCACCAAGGTCAAGATGTATCTGCACGAGCATGACACCACCGGGCTTGACATCCAGATCATGAGCCAGGTGCGCGCCATGCGCTACACCCTGGAGCGCGTGATCCGTGGCCTGGACACCATCAGTGCCACCGGCAACATCCTGCGGGACTACCTGACCGACCTGTTCCCGATCATGGAACTGGGCACCTCGGCCAAGATGCTGTCCATCGTGCCGTTGATGGCCGGCGGTGGCATGTACGAAACCGGTGCCGGTGGCTCGGCCCCGAAGCACGTGCAGCAGCTGGTCGAGGAAAACCACCTGCGCTGGGACTCGCTGGGTGAGTTCCTGGCGCTGGCGGTCTCGTTCGAGGATCTGGGGATCAAGAACAACAACCCCCGCGCCAAGCTGCTGGCCAAGACGTTGGACGCGGCCACGGGCAAGCTGCTCGACAACAACAAGAACCCGTCGCCGAAGACCGGTCAACTCGACAACCGCGGCAGTCAGTTCTACCTGGCTTTGTACTGGGCCCAGGAACTGGCGGCTCAGACCGAAGACAAGGAGCTCGCCGCCAAGTTTGCGCCGCTGGCCAAGCAGCTGGCCGACAACGAGCAGGCGATCGTGGCTGAACTGGCGGCCGTGCAGGGCAAGCCGGCGGATATCGGCGGTTACTACAAGCCCGATGCGGCCAAACTGGAGGCCGTGATGCGTCCGAGCAAGACGCTGAACGCGGCCTTGGCGTCGGTCAAGGCCTAATCGACAGGGCCCGCGCCCGCAGCTTTCGTGGGCTGCAGGCTCGTCCGAACAACGGCCCCGGTGGCGACAAGCTGCCGGGGCCGTTGTCTTTTGCGTGGTGTCAGCGTTGTGTGAAGGGCGGGCCGCTGAGCTTGCTGCCGGCCTTGAGGCCGCGCTTGGCAAACCAGCCTTGGTGCATTTCCAGTACATAACGCACCGGGCGCACTGAGCAGTGCGAGTCTAGGCTTTGCGGCTTCATGTCGGCCAGGTTCACGATGGTGCCGTCGTCGGCCACGAAGGCGGCTGTCAGTGGCAGCAGGGTGTTCTTCATCCAGAAGCATTGCCCGGCGGGTTGCTCGAAGACGAACAGCATGCCTTCGCTCGTCGGCATCTCCTTGCGGAACATGAGGCCGGTGGCGCGCTGCTCGGGCGTGGCGGCCACCTGGGCGTTGATCAGGTGCACGCCGGCGGTGAGCGTGACGCGTGGCAGGTCGAGCTGCGGGCCATCTTGCGACCAGGCCGGAGTTGCCAGGGCGAGCAGGATGAGGGACAGGCGGGCAAGCAATCGGTTCATGGGAGGTCAAGGCAGAGTCGGAAGCAGCCCGCATTGTGCGCCATTCCCTCTGGCCGCGTGTCATGCCGTGATGTGGCGGTGGCGGGGGCTCGGGCTTGGCTGGACGTGGGGCCAGGCCCCGGTATGTGCAGCGTTTGGCACTAGAATTTGAGCGATCCCTACCACGCGGTCCGCCGCGCCCCAGGCAACGGTGACGCGGCCTCTGGCTTTGCCGAAGCCGCGCAATCCGCCCATCCCTACGGAGTCCTTTCCCATGTACCAGCACATCAAGGTGCCTGCCCAAGGCCAGAAAATCACGGTCAATGCCGACATGTCGCTCAACGTGCCGGACCAGCCGATCATCCCCTACATCGAGGGTGACGGCACCGGCCTGGACATCACGCCGGTGATGCTCAAGGTGGTGGATGCTGCGGTGGCCAAGGCCTACGGTGGCAAGCGCCAGATCCACTGGATGGAGGTCTATGCCGGTGAGAAGTCGACCCGTATCTATGGCCCGGACGTCTGGCTGCCGCAGGAGACGCTGGACGTGGTGCGCGAGTACGTGGTCTCCATCAAAGGGCCGCTGACGACGCCGGTGGGCGGTGGCATCCGCTCGCTCAATGTGGCGCTGCGCCAGGAGCTCGATCTCTACGTCTGTCTGCGCCCGGTGCAGTATTTCAAGGGCGTGCCCTCGCCGCTGAAGGAGCCGGAGAAGACCAATATGGTGATCTTCCGCGAGAACTCGGAAGACATCTACGCCGGCATCGAGTACGAGGCCCGCTCGGACAAGGCCAAAAAGCTGATCAAGTTCCTGACCGAAGAGATGGGCGTGAAGAAGATCCGTTTCCCCGAGACCTCGGGTATCGGTATCAAGCCGGTGTCGATCGAGGGCACCGAGCGCCTGATGCGCAAGGCGATCCAGTACGCCATCGACAACGACAAGCCCAATGTGACCATCGTGCACAAGGGCAACATCATGAAATTCACCGAAGGCGGCTTCCGCGACTGGGCCTACGCGCTGGCGCAAAAGGAGTTCGGTGCCCAGCCGATCGACGGCGGCCCGTGGTGCAAGTTCAAGAATCCGCGCACCGGCCGTGACATCGTCATCAAGGACGTCATCGCCGATGCCTTCCTGCAGCAGATTTTGCTGCGCCCGGCCGAGTACAGCGTGGTGGCCACGCTCAACCTCAACGGCGACTACATCTCCGACGCCCTGGCGGCCCAGGTCGGTGGCATCGGCATCGCCCCCGGCGCCAACCTGTCCGATACCGTGGCCATGTTCGAGGCCACGCACGGCACGGCGCCGAAGTACGCCGGCAAGGACTATGTCAACCCGGGTTCCGAGATCCTGTCGGCCGAGATGATGCTGCGCCATATGGGCTGGAAGGAAGCCGCCGACCTGATCATCAGCTCGCTCGAGAAGTCCATCCTGAGCAAGAAGGTTACCTACGACTTCGCTCGTCTGATGGAGGGCGCCACCCAGGTCAGTTGCTCCGGCTTTGGCCAGGTGATGATCGATAACATGTAAGGCCAAGCGGATCCCGCCATCGCTGGTGATGGCCTCGCATCTCAGACCGTTGCCGGCTGCTGCCCGCAACGGTTTTTTTCTGTGGCCGTCCGAAGCATGGGCTTGAAGGCCGGAAAAACGACACCAATTCACCTTCAGGAAGCAGGTGGCAGGCGCGCTCGATAGAATGAATCCATGGCTACGAAATCACCCGCAAAACCGCCTCAGCCGCCTGTCCAGCAGCCGGCCCGGGATGAAGGCGGCTCCGTTGTGCTCGAGCGGCGCACCCAGAAGGTCAAGCCGCCGCAGATGTACCAGGTCGTCATGCTCAATGATGACTACACGCCGATGGAGTTCGTGGTGGTGGTGATTCAGGAATATTTCAACAAGGATCTGGAAACGGCGACCCAGATCATGCTCAAGATCCACCTGGACGGCAAAGGCGTGTGCGGCATCTACACCAAGGACGTGGCGGCCACCAAAGTCGATCAGGTGCTGGAAGCGGCGCACCAGGCTGGGCATCCCCTGAAGTGCATCAGCGAACCGGTGGAGTAGTTGCGGAAAAGTCCTTTTTCTTTCGCGTCCGGAACTGTTGGACGGATGGGCGAATCGGATTAAAGTAGGTTTGTAAGCAAGGCAAAGGAAATCACATGATTGCCCAGGAATTGGAAGTCAGCCTGCACATGGCGTTCGTCGAGGCGCGCCAGCAGCGCCATGAGTTCATCACCGTGGAGCATCTGCTCCTGGCCTTGCTCGACAACCCCAGCGCCGCCGAGGTGCTGCGCGCTTGCGCGGCGAACATCGACGACCTGCGCAAGTCGCTCTCGAACTTTATCAAGGACAACACGCCGCAGGTGGCCGGCACCGACGACGTGGACACCCAGCCCACGCTGGGTTTCCAGCGTGTGATCCAGCGCGCCATCATGCACGTGCAGTCCACCGGCAGCGGCAAGAAGGAAGTGACCGGTGCCAACGTGCTGGTGGCCATATTCGGCGAGAAGGACTCGCATGCCGTTTATTACCTGCACCAGCAGGGCGTGACACGTCTTGATGTCGTGAACTTCATCGCCCACGGCATCAAGAAGAGTGACCAGCCCGAGCCGTCCAAGTCGAACGAGGGCCAGCCCGAGAGCGAGGAGGGCGGAAGCGAAAAGAACGAGAAGGCGTCGCCGCTGGAGCAGTACACGCAGAACCTGAACCAGGCAGCCAAGGACGGCAAGATCGATCCCTTGATCGGCCGTGAGTACGAAGTCGAGCGCGTGATTCAGATCCTGTGCCGTCGACGCAAGAACAACCCGCTGCTGGTGGGCGAGGCCGGTGTCGGCAAGACCGCGATTGCCGAAGGCCTGGCCTGGCGCATCGTGCAGAAGGACGTGCCGGAGATTCTGGCTGAGGCCAATGTCTATTCGCTCGACATGGGCGCACTGCTAGCGGGTACCAAATACCGCGGCGACTTCGAGCAACGCTTGAAAGGCGTGCTCAAGTCCCTGAAGGACAAGCCCAACGCCATCCTCTTCATCGACGAGATTCACACGCTGATCGGTGCGGGTGCGGCGTCCGGCGGAACGCTGGACGCATCCAACCTGCTCAAGCCGGCGCTGTCCAGTGGTCAGCTCAAGTGCATCGGGGCCACGACCTTCACCGAGTACCGCGGCATCTTCGAAAAGGATGCCGCGCTGTCACGCCGCTTCCAGAAGGTGGACGTGGTCGAGCCGACCGTGCCCGAGACCATCGAAATTCTCAAGGGGCTGAAGTCGCGCTTCGAGGAGCACCACAACGTCAAGTACGCCAATGCAGCACTGCAGGCGGCGGCCGAGTTGTCGGCCAAGTACATCAATGACCGCCATCTGCCCGACAAGGCGATCGACGTGATTGACGAGGCCGGCGCAGCGCAGCGCATCCTGACACCGTCCAAGCGCAAGAAGACCATCGGCAAGAGCGAGATCGAGGACATCGTGGCTAAGATCGCGCGTATCCCGCCGGCCAATGTGTCGCACGACGACCGCAGCAAGCTGCAGACGCTGGAGCGCGACCTCAAGAGCGTGGTGTTCGGGCAGGACAAAGCGCTGGAGGTGCTGGCTTCGGCCGTCAAGATGGCGCGCTCGGGCCTGGGCAAGCCGGACAAGCCGATCGGCTCCTTCCTGTTCAGCGGTCCAACTGGCGTCGGCAAGACCGAAGCGGCCAAGCAACTGGCCTACATCATGGGCGTGGATCTGATCCGCTTCGACATGTCGGAGTACATGGAACGCCACGCGGTGAGCCGCCTGATCGGCGCGCCTCCGGGCTATGTTGGTTTCGACCAGGGTGGTCTGTTGACCGAGGCCATCACCAAGAAGCCGCATGCCGTGCTGTTGCTCGATGAGATCGAGAAGGCGCATCCGGACATCTTCAACGTGTTGCTGCAGGTGATGGACCACGGCACGCTGACCGACAACAACGGGCGCAAGGCCGACTTCCGCAACGTCATCATCATCATGACGACGAATGCGGGCGCCGAGACCATGAACAAGGCCACCATCGGTTTCACCAACCCGCGGCAGGCCGGTGACGAGATGGGCGACATCAAGCGCCTGTTCACGCCAGAGTTCCGCAACCGGCTGGATGCCATCGTCAGCTTCAAGGCGCTGGACGAGAACATCATCCTGCGCGTGGTGGACAAATTCCTGCTGCAGCTGGAGACCCAGCTGGCCGAGAAGAAGGTCGAGGTGACTTTCTCCGACAAGCTGCGCAAGCACCTGGCGAAGAAGGGCTTCGATCCGCTGATGGGCGCACGTCCGATGCAGC
>JAYRLJ010000213.1:0-5723 GCA_041905305.1 Hylemonella sp.
TGCCCCTTGCTGTCGTAACGCTCGATCTGCAGCAGGCGGTTGCCACCCGCGGCCTCCGGCAGCTTGACGCCACCGCGCGCATTCACACGCTCCGTGGCCCACACCAGGTTGCGGAAGACCGCCTCGCCGGTGTTGGCAAACGGGCCGCTCAGGCCCTCGATCATGGCCAGCTTGAGCGGCGCCGGCGCACCTTGCGCCAGCACAGCGGCCGGCAGAGATAGCGCCAGCACCAGCGATTTCAATACCCGACGACGAAAAATTTTCATGAAAAACATCCCTTGAAAACACCCGGGCTGCACGCACTTTCGAAACAAGCGGCAGACCAGAGATGGAGGCCGCGCAGTGTACGGGATGTGGCCTTGGCCTCGCTTCGTGCACACCCCAATTTTTGTGCTAACAGGAGCCCAACCATGCTGTTCACCCCCGTCATCCGCCGTACCGCCTACACCCCGTCCCTGCGTTCGCTGGACCGCTTCTTCGACGCCGCCCTGCAAGCCCCCGTCGTCGCTGCCAACAGCTGCCGCATCGAGCAGGACGACAAGGCCTATACCCTGAGCTTTGACGTGCCCGGCGTGTCGCGCGAGCAGTTGTCCATCGGCATCGAAGCCAATGTGGTGCGCCTGGAAACCCTGCCGGAAGCCGCACGCCAGTACAAGGCTGCTTACGAGCTGCCGCAGGACATCGACGTGGCCGCCAGCGAAGCCAAGCTGGAAAACGGCGTGCTGACGCTCAAGCTCGCCAAGGTGCAGCCCGTGAGCAAAGTCACAAAGCTGACGATAAACTGAGTCGATTCAACGACAAAAAAAGGCCGCGAGACTCGCGGCCTTTTTTCATGGGTTTATCGTTGGCGGTAATGTCAGCCTAGCGGCGGCACGCCAGAAGACGGTCCTGCTTACCCTAGGCGTTTCGCGGCAAGTGCATCAGCAAGGCCTTTAGAGGAAGCACAATAAATTTCGAAAAACTCATAAAACCGTCCAGCCAACGCAAACATACCTGAGGGCTGATCGAAACGAAGGCGATACATAAACACTTCGGGATTTTCTCCAAGAAGCGGCTCTGACGCCAAAAACTTCTGTGTCACCTCGATTGTTTGTTGACTCGGAATATGGGTAACCGGTCCTCGCTGTGCAGCTTCCAAGTAAAAATTCGGAGACACAACCGCGATTGGCAAACTCCACTTTGACTTAAATGTGTGAAAAAACAGCGCTCGAGCTAGGTGTTCGACGCATTTGTCGAAGCGATCACGGTCTAATTTCAAGACTCGCTTGGTGCCCGAGGAAATCGACCCCATGTCCTTGAAAAATTCGGAGTGAGCATCGCGATTGCGTCTTGCGCCACGAAGAAACTTCCCAAGGAATTGATGTCTTGCGACTTCGCTAGAGTCAACTGCAGCCGCCAAAATAACGGCACGAAGAAACTCATCATCGGCCGACTTTTTTGAGTTGTGCTCATCACACGACGGAACCGTAACAAGATTTCTGCGAAGGTTCCGCCCAATGTCACCCTCCTCAGGGAATAGGCATTGTGGGGGTGCGTGCTCCCGCGAAGTCTCCTCAGCTGAACACATGTAGCAAGTATGGACACGAGCAGTCATGTCATTGACCGCCCGCAGCTTAAACCGACTGGCTGATCGCATCCAGCGGCCAGCGCGGCTTCACTTCAAAGGTATAGGCGCGCGTGGCCTCCTGCTGGCCGGCCTGTAGGCGCATGGCGGCGGCCATGGCGATCATGGCGCCGTTGTCGGTACACAGGTGCAGCTCGGGGTAGTGCACGCGCACCTTCCGTTTCGCACAGGCTGCATTGAGTTGCTCGCGCAGCAGCTTGTTGGCGCCCACACCGCCGGCCACCACCAGGCGCTTCAGGCCGGTCTGGTCCAGCGCGGCGAGTGACTTCTTGACCAGCACTTCGACGATGGCGGCCTGCGTCGAGGCCGCCAGATCCGCTTTGCGGCCTTGCAATTCATCACCCAAGCGCTGCGCTTGCGTCAGCACCGCCGTCTTGAGGCCGGCGAAGGAAAAGTCGAGGTTGCCGCTGTGCAGCAGCGGGCGCGGCAGCTTGAAGGCCGCGCCATCACCCTGCTCTGCCAGCTTCGACAGCGCTGGCCCGCCCGGATAGCCCAGGCCCATGAGCTTGGCCGACTTGTCGAAGGCTTCGCCAGCGGCGTCGTCGATGGTCTCACCCAGCATCTCGTAGCGGCCCACGCCGTCCACACGCATGAGTTGCGTGTGGCCGCCGGACACCAGCAACGCCACGAAGGGAAATTCGGGCGGGTCGGCACTCAGGAAAGGCGACAGCAAGTGGCCCTCAAGATGGTGTACACCCAGCACCGGCTTGCCCAGGGCCGCGCCCAAGGCGCAGGCCACGCCGGCGCCCACCAGCAGCGCGCCGGCCAGGCCCGGGCCGCGCGTGTAGGCCACCACATCGATGTCCTGCAGCGACTTGCCGGCTTCGGCCATGACCTTGCTGGTGAGCGGCAGCACGCGGCGGATATGGTCTCGGCTGGCCAGTTCGGGCACCACGCCACCGTAAGCCTGATGCATCTCGACCTGGCTGTAGAGCGCGTGCGAAAGCAGCTGGGGCACACCCAACTCGCGTGACGCCACCAGGGCCACGCCGGTTTCGTCGCAGGAGGATTCGATGCCGAGGATCAGCGGCGCAGTGTCAGACATGCAGCGAGTGTAAGGAAACTGCTCAGCCCATCACCAGGCCGCCGTCCACATAGAGCACCTGTCCGGTCATGAAGCGGCTCCAGTCGGAGGCGAGGAACAGCACCGGCCCGGCCACGTCTTCCGGCCGCGCAATGCGCCGCAGCGGCGTCTGGGCCACGATGGCTTCCTTCACCTCTTCCTTGGTGGCGCGGCTGGCGTCCGTGGGGTAGACCAGGCCCGGTGCCACGCAGTTGACGCGGACGCCCAGCGGGCCGAGCTCGGCCGCCAGGTTGCGGCTGAAGCCCACCAATGCCGACTTGGCGGTGGTGTAGTCGTGGTAGGGCACCACCGGCCGTTCCACCAGATCGGTGGCGATGTTGACGATGCTGCCCTGCGCGCGCTGGCGCAGGTGCGGCAGCACGGCCTGGCAGACGTTGTAAGTGGCGCGCACGGCGCCGTCGATCTGCGCCTGGTAGTCGGCCCAGTCCGTCTCCCAGAAGTGCTTGCGCTGCTCGGGGTCGAAACGGTACGGTGCGAAGGCGTTGTTCACCAGCACGTCGATGCGCCCCAGCTCGGCCAGCACCTGCGCCACCAACGCCTGCACCTGGGCCGCGTCGTTGACGTCGGCGCGGATGGCCCAGGCATCGCCGCCTGTTGCAGCACCGGCAGCCTTGCACGCCTGCACCACTTCTTCAGCCGCCGCCTCGTTGCGCAGGTAGTTCACCACCACGAAACCGCCCTCGCTTGCAAAGGCCTGGGCAATGGCCGCGCCGATGCCGCGGCTGGCGCCGGTGACGAGGATGACCTTGCCTTGGAACTTCATGGCGAAATCAGTTCTTGGCGGGCAACAGGTCGCTGCTCACCACGTCCTTCATCTTCAGCTCGCGCTGGATGAGGCCGATCTTCTTCCAGGCGTCAGCGCCCTTCTGCAGCGTCTCGATGTCGATGGCGCCCAGGCCCTGCTTTTGAGTCAGCGGCGAAACCGCCGAGAGGTTGCGCAGCTTGATCACCTCCAGGTTGATGGCCTCGTTCTGGCCGTCGATGGCGCGCTTGACGGCCAGCTTGGCGGCTTCCTGCGGGTTGGCGATCATCCACGCCGCGCTGTCGCGGTAGGCGGCCAGAAAGCGGCGCAGCACGTCCTTCTTCTGCTGATACGTCTCTTCCCGCACGATGAACAGGTCGCTGGAGACATTGAGCGAGTCGCGCACTTCCATCACGTTCACCTCGCCCAGGCCCTTCTGCCGGCCGATGGCCAGGCCGGTGTCGGTGGCCGCGGTGGCATCCACCTGGCCCTGCATCAGCGGTGCAAAGTTCAGCAGGCCGGTCACGACGATGGTGACGTCCTTCTCCGTCAGCCCGGCCTGGTGCAGCAGCACCTGCAGGTGGCTGCGCGTGCCGCTGGACAGGCTGTAGACGCCGATCTTCTTGCCCTTCAGGTCCGCCAGCGTGCGGATGCCGCTGGACTTGAGCGCCACCACGTTGAACACGTTCTGCGGGTAGATGTCGTAGATGGCGCGCAACTTCTCGCCCTTGTCGAGCGCGGCGAAGAAGGAGCCGGGGTCGGTGAAAGCCACGTCGCCCTGGCCGCTGAGCAGGTTGCGGATGGCATCGCCACCGCCGGCGCCGCTCAAGTAGGCCAGCTCGATGCCGCGGGCGCGAAAGAAACCCTTCTCGTCTTCTACCAGCAGGTTGGTGATCTCGGTGATGGGCTTGCTCCAGCCGGCCAGCGTCACCTTGTCGAGCTTGGCCTGGGCCCAGGCGCCCGTGCCGCACAGCGTGGCCAGGGTGAGCGCCGTCAGGGTGCGCAGGGTGGTGCGTTTCATCGTTGTGGTCCTCTCTGTCTCGTCAGTTGGATGATTGGAAATAAGGTTTGAGCAGGCAGCGCTCCAGCAGCAGCGTGGCCTCGTAAAGCAGCAGGCCGATGGCCGTGATGAGCAGCAGCACGGCAAACATCAGCGGCGTGTCCATGGAGCCTTGTGTGGCAATGATCAGCGCGCCCAGGCCCTGGCTGGCGCCAACGAACTCGCCCACCACCGCGCCCACCAGCGCCAGCACCACGGCCACGCGCAGGCCGGCCAGGATCGTGGGCAGCGCTGCCGGAATCTTGAGTCGCCACAACGTTTGCCCCCGTGTGGCGCCCAGCATGCGGAACAGCTCCAGCCGTGCCGCATCCACCTGCGCCAGGCCGGTCAACGTGTTCTCCAGCAGCGGGAAGAAACAGATCAGCGCCGTGATCACCACCGTCGGCGTGGTGCCAAAACCGAACCAGACAATGAACAGCGGCACCAGCGCCAGCTTCGGCACCACTTGACTCGTTACCACATAGGGCATGAGCACGCGGCGCAGCGTGGGCGATTCGCCCAGCAGCACGCCACCGGCCAAGCCCAGCGCCACGCCCAGCGCGAGGCCCAGGCCCAGCTCCAGCAGGGTCTGGGCGATGTGCGGCCAGAGGAAGCCGGTGGCCAGGCCGCGCCACAGTGCCGCGGCAATGACGCTGGGCGCCGGCAGCACCAGCGGCGAAAACTTGAAGGCCGGCACCGCCGCTTCCCAGGCGCCCAGCAGCACGACGAGCAAGAGCACAGCCAGCAGGCGGGGATAGCGGCTCATACGCCCCCCTCCCCGTCCATGGCTTGCCGCAGTTCGGCACAGATGGCGTTGAAGGCCGCGCCGTAGCGCAGCTCGCGCGTGCGTGGACGCGGCAGGTCCACGCGGATGTCGTGCCGAATGCGGCCGGCGTCCATCACCGCCACGCGGTCGGCCAGGTACACCGCCTCGGCGATGTCGTGCGTGACGAAAAACACCGAGGTGCCGCGCACGCGGCAGACGCGCTGCAGCTCGTCTTGCAGTTCCTCGCGCGTGATGGCATCCAGTGCGGCAAAGGGCTCGTCCATCAGCAGAATGGGCGGCTGCGGCAGCAAGGCGCGCGCAATCGCCACCCGGCTCTGCTGCCCGCCCGAGAGCTGGCGCGGGTAATGCTGCAGATGCACGCCCAGCCCCATCTGCGCCAGCAGCTGCTCGGCCTGTGCCACGTCCTGCGCCGTGGGCGTGCGCTGCAGGCTGATGGGCAGCAGCACG
>JAYRLJ010000214.1:0-5674 GCA_041905305.1 Hylemonella sp.
TGAACCTGCACTGGAAGAACGGCAAGGTGAAGTGCGACATTGGCCTGGCCAAGGGCAAGGCCGAACACGACAAGCGCGACACCATCAAGGAACGCGAGGGCAAGCGCGAAGTCGAGCGCGCCATGAAACACCGCCAGCGCTAGGCTGGCGGCCAAGTTGTCAGGCCAAATCGCGTAAGGGGTGCGCGGCGGCAGGCCAGGGCGACTGGAAGAAGCCGGCCACCATGTGGGGGGTGACCTCCTCCAGGCGAGGCGGATTCCACTTCGGCGTACGGTCCTTGTCGATCACCAGGGCGCGGATGCCTTCCATGGTCTCGGTCGCCGCCATATAGCGATCCAGGTGACGGGTATTGAAGCAGTGGCGCACCATGTCGCGCTCCATGCGAAGTTCGTCCGCCAGTGACATGGTGGCACCGCGGCGGATCTGCTCCAGGGTCACCTGCAGCATCAGCGGCGAATGGGTGCGCAGCGCTTTGGCGGTGGCAGCTGCCCATTCACCCGCTTCCGTCTCCAACGCCTGCACGATGTGCAGCACGTCGGGCTGGTCAAAGCATCGTGCGACGGCCTGCAGCGGCAACGCGGTGGCTGGCGCCTCCACCCGGTAGGCGTGTTGCCAAGCCGCCAGGGCCTCGGCGTCGAAGCTGTTCAGCGCGGCCAGTGCATCCCAGGCCAGGGCCAGGCGTGCCGGATCGAAGCAGGTGTCGGCCAATTGCAGGGCCAGCGCGTCTCCCGCGCCAATGACCTCACTGGTCAACGCCAGCCACTCACCGCCATGCGCCGGGCAACGGGCCAGGAACCAGCCGCCACCAACGTCCGGGAACAAGCCGATATTGGTCTCGGGCATGGCCATCTTCGTGCGCTGGGTGACGATGCGCAGCCGAGCCCCTTGCGAAATGCCCATGCCGCCGCCCATGACGATACCGTCCATGAAGGCGATGTAGGGCTTCGGATAGTGGTGGATCAGGTGGTTGAGTGCGTATTCCTCGGTGAAAAAATCTTCCAGTTCGCCATCGCCACGCAGCATGGCCTGGTGGAAGAAGCGGATGTCCCCGCCAGCGCAGAAGGCGCCGAACGCCCCCTCCTTGCCCATGCCGCGGATGGCGACCGCCTGCACGGCTGGATCGTCGCGCCAGGCAAGCAGGGCCGCCGTCAGCGCCCGGATCATGGGCAAGGACAGCGCATTGAGCGCGCGGGGCCGGTTCAGCGTGATGCAGCCAAGGGCACCACGGACTTCAGTCAGAACTTCGGGACAAGTAAAGGACATTGCAGGCATCATCGTTTCTTCTTCCAGGCCAGCCATTCATTCATCAGCAATGCGCCCAGCACGAGCGCTCCGCCCTGCAGCACGGCCGCGGCCGGTTGCTCGCCGGCGCCCAGCCAGACCAGCAGGATGCCGAACAGGATTTCCAATTGGCCCAGCAGCGCGATCTCCGGCGCCTTGAGCACCCGCGCGCAAAGCACCAGCAGCGTACAGGGAATTGCCAGCTGCACCAGTCCCAAAAGTGCCAGCAGACCCACGTCGTGCGCCGTGGCCTGCAACGGCAAGGCGAGCGGTAGCGTGGCCAACGCAGAAATGGCGCCGCCAACCAGGACCGAGGGCACCAGGTCGACATCCTGTCCTTGGGCATGGGCGTGCTGCACCACGATCCAGTTGATGGCAGCACTCAACGGCACGAACAGCGCCACCAGCAGACCGAGCCAGCTGTCGCTGCCCATCTGGGCGCCAAACATCCAGGCCATGCCCAAGGCCGCCAGAACAATGGCCAGCCAAGTGTGCGGTGCGATGTGCTGCTTCAGGGCAATGCGCGCCAGCAAGGCGGTGAACAGCGGATTGAGCGCCGAGATCACCAGCACACCCGCCACGCTGGTCATCGTCAGCGCCAGCATGAACGAAGTGAACATGCCGCTCCAGCACAGCCCGGACCACCACAGTGCGGATGGCGCCGTACGCAGTTGCCGCCACACCGCCGCCGGCCCACGCCACAACGGCAGGATGACGAGCAGCGAGACCGCGGTGAAAAAGCTGCGCCAGAACGTCACCTCGAAACTACGCGCCGCCTCCAGCTGGCGCGTGACGATACCGGCGATGGACCACATCAGGGTCACCGCCACCATCAACCAGACTGCGCGCCGGTGCGTGAGTTTCATGTGCAGGGGTAGCTTTACTCCCGGCCCCCTTCGTGGGACGCCGTGGAACCGGCTTGGCCGGGCCACTGGCGTCGTCCCCCATCCAGGGGGGAAGGCGGCCGTCAGGCCGACTCAGGGGGGGTTAATCCTTCGCCGCCCGCTTGCGCTCATGCTCCTTCAGGTAGCGCTTGCGCAGGCGGATGCTCTTGGGCGTGATCTCCACCAGCTCGTCGTCCTCGATGAACTCGACGCCGTACTCCAGCGTCAGCTCGATTGGCGGCGTGATCTTGATCGCGTCTTCCTTGCCGCTGACGCGGAAGTTGGTCAACTGCTTGGTACGGGTGGCGTTGACCACCAGGTCGTTGTCACGGCTGTGGATGCCGACGATCATGCCCTCGTACACCGGGTCACCAGCACGCACGAACATGCGGCCGCGGTCGTCCAACTTGCCCAGGGCGTAGGTGAAGATTTCACCATCGTCCATGGAGATCAGCACGCCGTTCTTGCGGCTGGCGATCTCACCGCGGTAAGGCTCGTAGCTGTCAAAGATGTTGGAGATCAGGCCCGAACCCCGGGTCAGGTTCAGGAATTCGTTGGAGAAGCCGATCAGGCCACGCGCCGGGATGCGGTACTCCAGGCGCACGCGGCCACGGCCGTCCGGCTCCATGTTCACCAGTTCACCCTTGCGCTCACCCAGGGCCTGCATCACCGCGCCCTGATGGCCTTCTTCGATATCGGCCGTCACCAGCTCAATCGGCTCGCACTTGACGCCGTCGATCTCGCGGAACACGACGCGCGGCTTGGACACCGCCAGCTCATAGCCTTCGCGGCGCATGTTCTCCAGCAGGATGGTCAGGTGCAGTTCACCACGGCCGGAGACTTCAAAGATGCCGTCCTCGTCGGTTTCGCGCACGCGCAGCGCCACGTTGGACTGCAATTCCTTCTGCAGGCGGTCCCAGATCTGGCGGCTGGTCACGAACTTGCCTTCGCGGCCGGCCAGCGGCGAGGTGTTGACGCAGAAGTTCATGGTCAGGGTCGGCTCGTCGACCTTAAGCATGGGCAGCGGCGCCGGATTGTTGGGGTCGGTCACCGTCACGCCGATCCCGATGTCTTCAATGCCGTTGATCAGCACGATGTCGCCGGGACCAGCCACGGGCGTCTGCATGCGATCCAGCCCCTGGAAGGTCAGCACCTGGTTCACGCGACCTTTGGTGGACTTGCCGTCCGGCCCTTCCATCACCAGGACGTCCTGGCCCGGCTTGAGCGTGCCCTGGCTGATACGGCCGACGCCGATGCGTCCCACAAAGCTGGAGTAGTCCAGCGCAGAAATCTGCAGCTGCAGGGGCGCGGCTGGATCACCAGAATTCGGTGGCACGTGCTTGAGGATGGTATTGAACAGGGCCGACATGTCCGGGCCCCACTGCTCACCGGGCGCACCTTCTTCCAGCGACGACCAGCCATTGATGCCGGACGCGTAGACCACCGGGAAGTCCAGCTGCTCATCGGTCGCACCGAGCTTGTCAAACAGGTCAAAGGCGGCGTTGATCACCTTGTCGGGGTTGGCACCGGGCTTGTCCACCTTGTTGACCACGAGAATCGGCTTCAGACCCAGCGCCAGCGCCTTCTTGGTCACGAAGCGGGTCTGCGGCATCGGACCTTCCTGCGCATCGATCAGCAGCACCACGCCATCCACCATGGACAGCGCGCGCTCCACCTCGCCACCGAAGTCGGCGTGGCCGGGGGTGTCGACGATGTTGATGTGCGTGCCTTCCCAGCTCACGGCACAGTTCTTGGCCAGGATGGTGATGCCCCGCTCTTTTTCGATGGCGTTGTTGTCCATCACGGTGTCGACCACTTTTTCGTGCTCGGCGAAGGTGCCCGACTGGCGCAGCAGCTGGTCGACCATGGTGGTCTTGCCGTGGTCGACGTGGGCAATGATGGCGATGTTGCGGATCTGTTTTTGGCTCATGATTGGCTTTCCAGGATTTGTTGGATTTCGATTGGGCTCAACAGGCGCCCGGGTATGAGTTCCCCTGCCTTGACATGGGCGGTGCCCAGCAGGGTGCGAGGTTGGTCGCCGAAGACGGCGGCGCAGTCCGTGTCATGCCAGTGGCCGCGGCGGCGCATGCCGCTGAGGAAACGGCCCGCATTGTCGTCGTCCAGCATGACGGTGGCGTGCCCCTCCAGCAGCACGTCAACCGGCTTAAGCTGAGCCAGGCGTTGGGCTTCGTCCATGGCTTCCAGCGCCGTCAGGGTGACGCACTGACTGATCTCGAACGGCCCCGTGGCCACGCGGCGCAGCGCAATTAGGTGTCCACCACAACCCAGCGCTTTGCCGATGTCCTCACCCAGCGTGCGGATGTAGGTACCCTTGCTGCACTGCACGCGCAGGCGCAGGAAAGGTGCCTCGCCCTGCAGCTGCACGTCCAGCAGTTCCAGCTCGTGAATCACCACGTCGCGCGGCTCGCGCTCCACGGTCTCTCCTTCGCGGGCATATTCGTACAGGGCCTTGCCGTCCTTCTTCAGGGCGCTGTGCATGGGCGGCACCTGGCGGATGGGGCCCATGAACTGGTCCAGCACCTCCACCACCTGACCCAGCGTGCAGGTCACGGGCCGGGTCTCGACGACCTCGCCTTCAGCGTCGGCCGTGCTGGTCCTGATCCCAAGGCGTACCGTCGTTTCGTACGTCTTGTCGGCGTCGAGGTGCAACTGGCTGAACTTGGTGGCGGCGCCGAAGCACAGCGGCAGCACGCCCGTAGCCAACGGATCCAGCGTGCCGGTATGGCCAGCCTTTTCGGCACGCAACAGCCACTTGGCCTTCTGCAAGGCGTTGTTGCTCGAAAGACCGAGCGGCTTGTCCAGCAACAGCACCCCATGCACAGGGCGCCGCTGCACCCGTGTGCGTGGCGCTTGCATGTTCAATCCTCGTTCTTGGAACGCGAGGCGACCGCTTGGGCGATCAGGGCGTTCATGTCGGCGGCACGCTCGGTGGTGCGGTCGTAGATGAAATGCAGCGTCGGCACGGTGTGGATGTGCAGGCGCTTGAACAGACCATTGCGCAGGAAGCCGGCAGCCTGGTTCAAGGCATCCTGCGTCTGCTGGGCATCGCCCACCAGCACACTGAAGAACACCTTGGCATGCGCATAGTCGGGCGTGACCTCCACGGACTGCAGGGTCACCATGCCCACGCGCGGGTCCTTCAACTCGCGCGCGATCAGCTCCGTCAGATCGCGCTGGATCTGATCAGCAACCTTGAAGCTGCGGTTCGGAGCGGATGACTTCTTGGCCGGCATGGTTTACAGGGTACGGGCGATTTCCTTGACTTCGAAGAACTCGAGTTGATCGCCTTCCTTGATGTCGTTGTAGTTCTTCAGCTTGATACCGCACTCGAAGCCTTCCTTGACTTCGCGCACGTCGTCCTTCATGCGCTTGAGCGAGTCCAGCTCACCGGTGTAGATGACCACGTTGTCGCGCAGCAGGCGGAAGTGCGCGCTGCGGGTGACGTGACCCGAGGTGACCATACAGCCAGCCACGGTACCGATCTTGGA
>JAYRLJ010000215.1:0-5655 GCA_041905305.1 Hylemonella sp.
TCTGTCCAAGCTGCGGCCTTCCAACCGCAACGTGCGCAAGAGCGGCGGCACTTCGATCCCCGAACTCGCATCCAGCATCGCCCGTGTGGGCCTGCTGCAAAACCTCACCGTGGTGGCTGCGCCCGATGGCGAGCACTATGAGGTAGTGGCTGGGCGCCGCCGTTTGGCTGCGCTCAAGCTGCTGGCCAAGCGCCGCAAGCTGGCAAAGGACCATGAGGTCCACTGCCTGCTGGTGCAGGACGATGCAGCGCGCACCGTCAGCCTCACCGAGAACGTGCAGCGGGAGGCCATGTCTCCCATTGATGAATTGTTTGCCTGGAAAGACCTTGTGGCCGAAGGCCGTCCCGTGGAAGACATTGCGGCCGACTTCGGTGTGACGCCCCTGGTGGTGCAGCGGCGCCTGAAACTCGCCAACGTCTCGCCGCGCCTTCTGGCGGACTTCGGGAGTCAGGCGGTAACGTTGGAGCAGTTGATGGCGCTGGCGATCACCGACGACCACGCGGCGCAGGAATCCGCGTTCTATGAATCCCCGCAGTGGCAGCGCAGTCCGGATGCGCTGCGTGACCACCTGACGAGCGAGGAGGTCGACGCCAGCCGCGATGCGGTGGCACGCTTTGTGGGGCTGGATGCCTACGAACAGGCAGGCGGCGGTGTTCGCCGCGACCTGTTCGCAGACGAGCAAAGCGGTGTCTTCCTGGCAGATAGTGCGCTGTTGGATGCGCTGGCGCGCGACAAGCTTGCACCGACCGTCGAGCAGGTGCGGGCCGAAGGCTGGGCCTGGGTGGATGCCGCGCCACGCGCCACATCTTCGGACCTGTACCAGTTCCAGCGGGCGCGCAGCACGCGCCGTGAGCCCACCAAGACCGAGGCCAAGCGGATTGCCAAGCTGGAAGACCAGCAGGCAAAGCTGCAGGAGCAACTGGACGACGAGAACGAGGAAGTAACCGACGAGCAGGCTCAAGCCCTACACGACGAGATGGATGCCCTCGGCAACGAACTGGACGCCATCGAGCAGACGCTGGTCGAGTACCCGCCTGCCGTGGTGGCACTCGCCGGGGCCGTGGTGACGGTCGATCACTTGGGCGGTGTGGTGGTGCATCGCGGACTGCTGCGCGAGGATCAGGCCAAGGCATTGCGGGAGCAAGCGAGGCAGGAGGAGTGCGGGGTGGGCGGAATAGGCAGCAGCCCTGACACCGAAGGTGACGAACCGGCCAAGCCCGGTATCTCCGAGAAGCTGGCGAAGCGCCTGAGCGCGCACCGCACGGCTGCCCTGCAGGCCGAGGTGGCACGGCATCCGCATGTTGCGCTGGTGGCATTGGTGCACCGCCTTGCGCTTCGCGTGATTGTGGACAGTTACGGCACGGGTGGATCATGTGTCGGAATCAGCGCAACGCCGCAAGATGGCCTGGGCTTTCATGCGCCGGACATGGACGAGGCTCCGGCTGCAGTGGGCATGTGCAAAGTGCGGCAGGCATGGGCCGACCGCTTGCCCGAAGACCCGGACACATTGTTCGCTGAACTGCTGGCCTTCCCGCAACAGGAGCTGCTGTCGCTGCTGGCGGTGTGCGTGGCCTCCACAGTCAGCGTGCTGGCTTCGCAGGAAGAGGAAGTTCCCGCCGCTGAGCTGGCGCGGGCGGTGAACCTCGACATGCACGACTGGTGGACACCAACCGCTGCGGGCTACTTCGAGCATGTCTCTAAAGCCAAAGTACTGGAGGCGGTGCAGGTGTTTGCGCCCGATCAGGTGAACCGGCTGGGCAAGCTCAAGAAGGCGGAGATTGCGAGCGAGGCCGAGCGGCTGGCGGTGGGGAAGGGGTGGCTGCCTGTGATGTTCCGGACGCAAGAAACAGCCGCTGCAACGCAGGCCGTATCCGAGAGCGATGGCTGCGCCGATGCGGAAGTACAGGAGGACGAGCACGCCACCGCGTAAGCATGAAGCCCCGGCCTTCGGGCCGGGGCTTTTTTGCAACGGCGCGACGCGCGCGGCAGGTCTGCCGCGCGCGTTTGAACTTCCGAGGGTCGCACCACCTCGGCGCCCTGGATGCTGCGATACGCCCCTGTTCGCTGCGGCGGGTTGGGAATACCCATGGGAGACGAGAGCATCCAGCAGCACCGATCACCCGCCATCCTGCGCGCTGATCTGGCTGCGACAACGCACCCGAACACCCCATGAACCACCAAGGCGTCAGCGAAATATTCTTCGAAGAGTCCTACACAGTACCCGCCGACCATACGGCAAAGTCGCTCTTTGCCCGGCTTCCTCACGGAACCGGGTATGCCGAGCGGCTGATTGAGTGTCTGGCCACCGGGTATCTTGTGGCGGTGATCGAATCCATCTGCATCCGTGAAATGCAGTTGCATGTCGATGCCGCTGAAGTGGTGGTCGGCCGAACAATCCGCATTGACCACCGGGCGCCCATCCCGCCCGGCTCACCGCTGAGATTGCGCGGATGGCTCGAACGACTGGGCGACCCGTGCCGTGGCGTCCTGGGTGAATTGGGGCTCTTTGTGGATGTCCCGCCAGTTGCCCTGGTAGAAATGCAGCGCCAGTTCATGAATCCGGCGAAACCGGTCCGCGAAGGCGTTCGAGCCGTTGTGCTTCTCCCACACGATGTCCTGTGACAGATGCCAGCCTTGGAAGTCCGCCGCGCGATCCATGAACATGCGCGTCGAGCCAAAGCACCACATCTGCTTCGCGACAGCCATCGCCAGGGTCGGCCATCCCTGCGGCCACCGGTCCCACACCAGGCTGGTCTCCGCATAGGGCGGATCGGTCACGATGGCATCTGCCTGCGGCAGTTGCGGCAGCAGGTCCTGGGCCCGGCCGTGGTACAGGGTGACGCAGTCGTCCTGGTAGTACGGACGCATGGTCACGCACCCACGTTCTGAACGCTACTGCGGCAAATCTGCTGACGGGTGCTCATGCTGGAGCGCAGCAACCTTGGCCGCAATACGCGACTCCATGGCCGCCCTCTGCGCGGCCACGAGGGTCACGGTTGCCTCGCAAACAAGCTCGTTCGCATCATGGGCCTCCACCCGGAACGTAGCGCTCCGCTCCTGCGCCGCAAGAGCCGCCCCACGCAATGGGGCGGCATGGGAGACAGCGCCTATGCCAGCGAAGACGGCGGGCCGAAGCTCATGGAGAGCATCATCTTTGCGCGCAGCTGCCACGGCTACGCCGTCAACGAGACCCAGAAGCCCGAAGCCATCGTCGCCCCGCTGATCCAGTACAGCGTGCCGCCCGGTGGACTGGTCGTGGATTGCTTCGCGGGAAGCGGGACCACCCTGGCCGTGGCCAGGAAGACGGGCCGCCGTTCCATCGGCATCAAAATTCGCGAGGAGCAATGCCAGCGCATCGTGGAGCGGCTGTCGCAACGCGAGTTGCCTGGTGCCTGACGGTCGGTGACGGCTGGCGTGGATCGGTTCGGGAACCGTGCCAGAGATCCTGCAGCGGCGCGGTGACCGGGTGCTGGGGCCATGCATCCTTTCGACACAGGATCACCCCCACAGCGGCCTTGTATGGGTCGTGAATCCTGGCGCGGGCACGGCGGCGCGGCACTGGGTTGGCGCCGCCTCGGGCTTGTTCGCCGCAACCGTGCGGAACGAGAAATTTCCCCTCCGGCAAGCGGATTCCTCGCGGGGCAAATTTCTCGTGCCTTCCGGTCCTTCGCTGCGCTGCGGCCCCGCTTCGCTGGGGGTGCGGCGCGCCCGACCCTCGCCGATCGGATCACGCCAAGGCCGCGATGGGCGCGACCTGGACAACCTCGAAAGGACTTCATCATGGCCAACATCGGCACCTTCACCGTACATAACAACAGTTTCACCGGCACGGTGCGCACCCTGACGCTCAACGTCAAGGTCCGGCTCGTGCCCAGCGACAAGGCAAGCGAGAACGCTCCCGACTACCGCGTCGTCGCTGGCAATGGCCTGGAGATCGGGGCTGCCTGGAAGAAAATCAGCAAGGCGGAACGACCCTACCTGTCGGTGACCCTGGATGACCCGTCATTCCCTGCCACCCTTTATGCCCGCCTGGTCGAGGGCGAGGACGGTGCGCACAACCTGATTTGGACGCGCAGCAAGGGCGACTGATGTCGCCCGGCGCCCCGCTGCGGCGGGGCGCTTTGTGGCTCATTGCTTGGGTCGCATTGGAAGGTCGCAGACCGGCGGGCCTGGCCTGTGGTTGTCTGGGTCTGCGTCAAAGCGTCAATCCGTGTTCACGGATGGCCGTATCTCCGGATTTGTTGATTTGCTGCTGAGCGGATTTCTGTAGATCGGTCGTGATGGGTTTGCGGGACTGCGGCTTTCTGTAGAAGCGTTTCTGTGGTTCTGCGGAACTGTGCGTCTCCGGCCCTGCCGGACCGCGCTGGCGTGCGGTGCACCGAGCCGCCGATGGCGTCTCGTCCCTGCGGGCTTTCATCGCTGACGCCTTCGCGCCAGTGGGGCTGCGTGCTGCGCTTGCCTCCAGGGGATCAACCTGTGGTCCATCCCCGCCGCGCTGCGCTTGGCGCCCCTTCAACACCACCGAACCGGCTGTGCCGGATCGGCATGGGGTTCGCGCCTTCAATGGAGGGCGTGCCTGATGGATGGAGCTGGCTTGCTGTTCTCTTCACCGTATCACGCCGTTCTCGCCGTCAAGGTCTGCGCGTGCGTCGCACGCTGGCGTCCTGTCGGCCGTCTTCGAACCCTGACAGCTGCGCTGCGCCGTGCTGCATCCGGTCTCGGGCAATTCCGCCCGGAATCCTTTCAAGGAGAAAGACCATGACGAAGCTCATTACCGACGAACAACGTGTGCAACTGCTGGCCAATGGCTGCCGGTCCACCGAAACCGATGGATTCGATCCGCACCCTGTGGTCAAGCTGTTCACGCCTGATGCTGGTGCCACCTGGCTGCTCTCAGAAATCGACCCCGAGGACGAGGACCGCGCATTCGGACTCTGCGACCTGGGGCTGGGCTTCCCTGAACTAGGCTATGTGAGCCTGGAGGAACTGGCGAGTGTTAGGGGTCGGTTGGGACTCCCCGTCGAGCGAGATCTGCACTTCCCGGGCGACAAGCGTCTCAGTGCCTATGCCCGCGAAGCGCGGCTGGCTGGGCGCATCGTGGCGTAGCCGCCGCAGGCATCAGTTGCCAGCCTGCTCGGCTGGCGGCTGATGCCATTCACCAGAAAGCCGAGCCTCGGTCTCCCGCATCAACTCGCCCGCGCTGCGATTGAGTGCGCGGGCGATCTTCAGGATCAGGGCCAGGGTGGGCATATGTTCGCCACGCTCAATCTTTCCCATGTGGGAGCGCTCGATACCTGCAAGGTGCGCCAGCGTTTCCTGGGCGACGCCATCTTCGGTACGCAGCGCGCGCACGGCCGCGCCAAACGCCTGCGCAGGCGCGACCTCGAAGGTCGTCGCACCGGCCGGCCGTCCTCGCTGAATGGGTCGCTTCTCCATGCGTGGAAGCGTCCGATTTAAGGACAACTAAAACCACGTTATATTTAACTCATTCCGCAAATGGCTTACGCAAACTCAGAGGTTTCTCCTATTCCGTATGCCTTCGCGAGCGTTAATGTGGAAATAGACACTCATCCGAAAACGCCGCGACCCGCCGTGTGAAGAAGACAGCGTTTGTGCATGGTAGCAGCCTTATTTCCATCATCCAGGGTGAACCGC
>JAYRLJ010000216.1:0-5596 GCA_041905305.1 Hylemonella sp.
TTTCTCTCATTGATCTATTGGCTGGCTGGCGCCGGGGCATTAGGTCTATTCTTATACCTGGGCTATGCGCTGCTACGCCCCGAGAAGTTCTGAAGGAGGCACCATGCAAGACCTGATCTTCGTGGGCCTATCTAGCCTCTTTTTTGCCGCCACGGTGTGGGCATTGCTCGCGCTGCGGCGCATGTAAGGAGCCTCACATGGGACTCAAAACTCTCGAATACGTCGTGACGTTGTCGTTGATGACGGCCCTGGCCATCGTCATGGGTCGTTGGATAGCGCGAACCTTCACCGACGAGAAGCATTGGACCATGGAGCGCCTGAGCTACCGCGTGCTGGGTATCGATCCGGCGGAGCGTATGGGGTGGGTGAGATACGGCCTGGCGCTCCTGTTGTCAAATGCGGTCATGATGGCGCTGGGCTATCTGGTGCTGCGCGCACAGGGCTGGTTGCCCTGGAACGAAATGGGCAACCCCGCACAGGCGCCCGACCTGGCCTTCAACACTGCCGCCTCTTTCATCACCAACACCAACTGGCAGGCATATGCGGGCGAATCCAGCCTGTCGAATGCCACGCAGATGCTCGCCATCACCTTCCTGATGTTCTGCGGCGCCACCACGGGCGTGGCAGCGGCGGGCGGCTTCATCCGTGGTCTGGCACGAGCCAGCAGTCAGGAGGTCGGCAACTACTGGGTTGATTTCATGCGCGTTCTGTGGCGCGTGATGCTGCCGCTGTGCTTTGTCATTGCTCTGGTCTATGTATGGCAAGGCATGCCGCAGACGCTAGCCAGCCAGACCGTCGCGACGACGTTGGAAGGCGCGCGTCAAAAAATCGTATTCGGCCCGGTGGCCAGCCTCGAGAGCATCAAGCACATTGGCACCAACGGTGGCGGATTTTTTAGCATGAACGCCGCACATCCATTCGAAAACCCGACGCCGCTGACCAACCTGCTGCACATCCTGTCGATGCTTTTGATCCCGTCAGCGCTGACCGTGACCTTCGGAACCATGCTGGCGAAGAAAAAGCAGGGCTGGGTGTTCTTCGGCGCCTTCCTGATTATGTTCATCGGCTTTCTAGCTATGGTCTACGGCGCCGAGCAATCCGGTAATCCGTTGCTGACTCAGGCTGGCGCTGACCAGCGTCTGACGGCCATGCAACCGGGCGGCAACATGGAGGGCAAGGAGATGCGCTTCGGCATCGCCGACACGGCACTGTTCGTTGCCACCACCACGGCAGCGACGACCGGCTCGGTCAACGCCATGCACGACTCGCTCACCCCGCTGGGTGGTGCCGTGCCGCTGGCGCAGATGATGCTCAACTGTGTGTTCGGTGGCGACGGAGTGGGCTTCATCAATCTGATCCAGTACGCCATCCTCACTGTGTTTCTAGCTGGCATGATGATCGGACGTACTCCTGAGTTCCTGGGCAAGAAGATCGAGGCAGGCGATATCAAGCTGGTGATGCTCTCGGTATTGGCACATCCGGCGGCTATCCTGGGTTTCACCGCGCTCGCCACGCTGTGGCCGGACACCGGCACCAGCCTGTCGAACCACGGGCCGCACGGCTTCTCGCAGGTACTGTACGCCTACACCTCCGGCACAGCCAACAACGGCTCAGCTTTCGCCGGCTTCAACGCCAATACGCCGTTCTTCAACACCACCATTGGCCTGGCGATGCTGATCGGTCGTTTCTTCACGCTGCTGCCGCTGCTGGCGGTGGCCGGTTCGCTGGCAGCCAAAAAGACTGTGGTCGCTGGCCCGGGTACCTTCCCCACGGCCACGCCGCTGTTTATGGGCCTCCTGGTGTTCGTGGTGCTGGTGGTTGGCGGACTCACCTTCCTGCCGGCGCTGGCACTTGGGCCGCTCGTGGAGCAGTTGCAGATGCTCTCGGGCCATGTTTATCCCTGATGCGAGA
The DNA here is from genome assembly GCA_041905305.1 of Hylemonella sp. GTDB lineage: Bacteria > Pseudomonadota > Gammaproteobacteria > Burkholderiales > Burkholderiaceae_C > Hylemonella. The sequence continues at coordinate 1,912 of JAYRLJ010000216.1, forward strand.
CCAGTCATGAACACCTTCAACACCCCCGCCTCAGAAGCGGAATCGAACAAATCACTACTCGCAGGTTTGCTGGGCCCCTGCGTGCGCGGCGCGGTCTTCACGATGCTGGTCACAGGTCTGGCTTATCCGCTGGCAACTACCGGCGTTGCTCAATTCCTGTTGCCGCAAGCGGCCAATGGTAGTCTGATTCGCCAGGGCGATACCGTGGTCGGCTCAGCTGTCATCGGTCAGTCTTTCAGTGAGGCGCGCTATTTCCACCCACGCCCCAGCGCTACCACTGCACCCGATCCCAAGGACGCCAGGAAGACTGTCGATGCCCCATACAACGCTGGCGCTTCGGCGGGCAGCAACCAGGGGCCAACCAGCCAGACACTGATAGATACCGTTAAACAGCGCGCGGTCAACTACCGCGCGGCTAACGGTCTGGCTCCAGACGCGCCGGTACCGGTCGACGCCATTACGGCCTCGGCTTCGGGACTGGACCCCCATATCTCGCTGGCCAACGCTGAGGCTCAGTTGCCTCGTGTGGCGAAGGCGCGCGGCCTTGACCCGATCCAAGTACGACACCTGTTGGAAACAAGCATCGAGGATCGGGTGCTGGGCCTGCTGGGCGAGCCACGTGTCAATGTGCTCAAGCTCAATCTGGCATTGAATGGGCTGCTTGTCGGCGCAGACAAAGCACAACCAGCAACTAAATAAACAGCATTTCGGAGCATTCCATCATGTCCGACAAAAAGACTCTGGCGCTGTTCGACCGCGCCCTCGCCGGCCAGGCGCTGCGCGATGCCTTTGCCAAGCTGGCCCCTCAAACCCAGTGGCGCAACCCGGTGATGTTCGTGGTCTATCTGGGATCGATCCTCACCACCGTCCTGTTCTTCCAGGCACTGATCGGCCATGGCGAGGCACCGGCCGGTTTCATTCTGGCGATTTCTTTGTGGCTATGGTTTACCGTGCTGTTCGCCAACTTTGCGGAGGCGCTGGCCGAAGGGCGCAGCAAGGCGCAAGCCGCATCCCTGCGCGGCCTGAAAAAGAAGACCTGGGCCAAGAAGCTGCAAAGCGGCGCGTACGACCGCTCGCACCAGCGCAGCGAACTGACTTGGATTCCAATCGAGGCCAATAACCTGCGTAAGGGAGACATTGTGCTCGCCGAGGCCGGCGACGTAATTCCCGCTGACGCCGAAGTGATCGACGGCGTGGCCTCGGTGGACGAGTCAGCTATCACTGGGGAATCGGCGCCCGTAATCCGCGAATCAGGCGGTGACTTTTCCGCCGTGACCGGCGGCACGCGGGTGCTGTCGGACTGGATCGTGGCGCGCGTGGCGGTGAACCCGGGGGAGACCTTTGTTGACCGCATGATCGCCATGGTTGAGAACGCCAGCCGCAAGAAAACGCCTAACGAGATAGCCCTGACCATCCTGCTAGTGGGCCTGACGCTGGTATTCTTGATGGTCATTGTCACACTGCGACCGTATTCCGCCTTCGCCGTGGCGCAAACCGGTAGCGGCACCGTAGTCAGCGTCACCGTACTGGTTGCGCTGTTGGTGTGCCTCATCCCAACCACCATCGGTGGACTGCTTAGCGCCATTGGCGTGGCCGGCATGAGCCGCATGATGCAGGCCAACGTCATTGCGACCTCGGGCCGTGCGGTGGAGGCGGCAGGTGATGTGGACGTGCTGCTGCTCGACAAGACCGGTACCATCACGCTCGGCAACCGGCAGGCGAGCAGCTTCATTCCCGCGCAAGGCGTCACCGAGGAGCAACTGGCCGATGCGGCACAGCTCGCCTCGCTGGCAGACGAAACCCCCGAGGGCCGCAGTATCGTGGTGCTGGCCAAGCAGAAGTTCAATCTACGCGAGCGCGACGTGGAAAAACTCGGCGCACAGTTCGTCCACTTCACTGCACAGACGCGTATGAGCGGCGTGGATCTGGCGGGCAACGCCGGCGAGCCTCGCGCCATACGTAAAGGCGCCGCCGACACTGTGCGTCGACATATCGAAGCGCTGGGTGGCCAGTTCCCCGCCGAACTACAACAGGCCGTTGATGACGTGTCGCGTCGTGGCAGCACGCCGCTGGTGGTGGCCGACGGCGCACAAGCTCTGGGTGTTGTCGAGCTCAAGGACATTGTCAAGGGTGGCATCAAGGAGCGCTTTGCCGAGCTTCGCCGCATGGGCATCAAAACGGTGATGATTACCGGCGACAACCGCCTGACGGCCGCCGCCATCGCCGCTGAAGCTGGTGTGGACGACTTTCTGGCCGAAGCCACGCCCGAAGCCAAGTTAGCCCTCATCCGGGAACACCAGGCCAAGGGCCAGCTCGTCGCCATGACAGGAGACGGAACCAACGATGCGCCCGCACTGGCGCAGGCCGACGTTGCGGTGGCCATGAACACAGGCACCCAGGCTGCCAAGGAAGCCGGAAACATGGTCGATCTGGACAGCAACCCCACAAAGCTGATTGAGATCGTCGAGACCGGGAAGCAGATGCTGATGACGCGTGGCTCACTCACCACCTTCAGCATCGCCAATGATGTGGCCAAATACTTCGCCATCATTCCAGCGGCCTTCGTCAGCACCTACCCACAACTGGGTGCTCTAAACGTAATGGGTTTGGCCAGCCCGTCCTCGGCCATCTTGTCTGCGGTTATCTTCAATGCGCTGATCATCGTGTTCCTGATCCCGCTGGCTCTTAAGGGAGTGAAGTACCGCGCCGCCCCGGCCGCCGCGCTGCTACGTCGAAACCTGCTCATCTACGGTATCGGCGGAGTCGTTGTGCCCTTCATCGGCATCAAGCTCATCGATGTATTGATTGCGACGCTGGGTGTCGCATGACAAGCGCAAGCGACCTGCCGACCTTGAACTGCACATCGGCAAACGTTCTGACAGCGCCCTAGAATTCGCCATGCCGACCGATCCCAACCAAAACGATGGCCGCCCCGATCCAGATGCGCTGCTGCAGCAGGTGCCGCATGAGGAAGCCCTAGCACCGCGCGGCCGGCTGAAGGTCTTATACGGTGCCTCGGCCGGCGTGGGCAAGACCTACGCCATGCTGTCGGCCGCACGTGCGGCGCTGGTCCAAGGCGTTCCGCTGGTTGTCGGCCTGGTCGAGACGCACGGCCGCGCCGAGACCGAGGCGCTGGTCGCTGGCCTGCCTCTGCTGCCACTGCAAGACGTGTCCTACCGCGAGCATGTGCTTAAGGAATTCAACCTGGACGCGGCACTGGCCTTTGGCGCCGCGCACTCTGGAGGCGTGACGCCACCACTGGTGCTGCTGGACGAGCTGGCGCACAGCAACGCGCCCGGCTCGCGTCATCCGAAGCGCTGGCAGGACGTTCAGGAGCTGCTGGCCGCTGGCATCGACGTATGGACTACCTTGAACGTCCAGCACCTCGAAAGTCTGAACGACATTGTCGGCGGCATCACGGGCATTCGTGTGTGGGAGACCGTTCCCGACACACTGTTCGACGCCGCCGACGAGGTGGTCGCGGTCGATTTGCCGCCCGACGAACTGCTGGCGCGCCTGAAGGCCGGGAAGGTGTACGTGCCGCACCAGGCCGAACGCGCGGCGGCCAACTTTTTTCGCAAGGGCAATCTGATCGCACTGCGCGAACTTGCACTGCGCCGCACGGCCGATCGGGTGGACACGCAGATGCAGCACTGGCGCCGCGTAAGCGGTGGTCCCGCGGCCA